>JAGHDS010000092.1 GCA_021159845.1 Anaerolineae bacterium | reverse complement strand
CTTCTATGATGTATGGGATGGGGCCATCCTCGTCGATGGTATCGATATTCGGAGAGTGAAGCAGGCCAGCCTGCGTCGCCAGATGGGCATGGTATTGCAGGAGACCTTCCTCTTCTCGGGCACGGTGGCGGATAATATCCGCTACGGTCGCCTGGATGCGACGGACGAGGAGGTGGAAGCGGCCGCGCGCCTGGTCAACGCCCACGATTTCATCTCCCGGCTGCCGGATGGGTATCAGACGCAGGTGCAAGAGCGTGGGTCGAACTTCTCTCAGGGGCAGCGACAGCTCATCGCGTTCGCCCGGGCGGTGTTGGCCAACCCGCGCATCCTCATCCTGGACGAGGCGACGTCCAGCGTGGACACTCGCACGGAGATGTTGATCCAGCAGGCGTTGGAGCGGCTGTTGCGAGGGCGGACGAGCATCGTCATCGCCCACCGGCTGAGCACCATCCGCAACGCTGACCTGGTGCTGGTGATCGTGGATGGGCGCATTGTGGAGCGGGGCACGCACTGGGAGCTGTTGGCTCGTCGGGGCACTTACTACGAGATGTATCGCAAACAGTTCCCGGATGGTAAGATCCCGGAGGAGGCTCTCATCGCTCCGGAGGAAGCTAAAGAGCAGCCTTCTGTGCAGGAAGCTATGGCTACGGAAGAGCCCCAGATGTCGCCGGTTGACGAGGATCGGCTGGAGATTGTCGTTAATGGAGTGGAGTCGGTGGAAATGGACGCGGTAGAAGCGACGCATCTGGTCGTGCGTGTGAACGGCCCCGGCCGGGCGCGCCTGGCCGGGCAAGTCGAGCGGCAGGAGGTATACATCAGCGGTTCCGGTCACTATGACGGATTCGCATTGGAGAGCAAGGAGGCGCGTGTTCGGGTGCATGGCTCCGGTAGCGCGCGGGTGTATGCGACCGAGCTGTTGGACGTGCTCGTATCTGGTGCGGGGACGGTCGCTTACGTTGGTGAGCCAGCTCAGCTTGTGGAGAAGGTCTACGGCGCGGGCCGGGTCGAGCGTATGGATAAGTCACGGCGCGCTGAATCGGAAGCCGCGACCGTGAGGGCGTGAGCGTCAGAGGGCATCATGGATCGGACGGCACCTGTGGACACGGTTTCTGAGAGGGATAAGACTGTTCTCCGCCGACTGGCAGAGCGGTTGGCTGCGATCGCCGCGTTGCCGGTGCAGGGGGAGCGGGCGGCTCTGTGGCGCCGCCTGAATGATCTCGACCCCGTGAAGCCGATGGTGTGGATCAACGAGATCCCCTGGCACGAGATGGACGTGGACGGCGAGCTACAGCCGGAGGCTGATCACCCCTGGGCGCGAGGGGTGGAGGTAGAGCTCCGGCGGACGCTCTACCAGTGGGAGCATATGCCCGGCGATATGGTCATCGAGCCGAAGATCTACTCCCCGCTGTCCATTCACGACTCCGGCTTCGGGCTTGAGGAGGTGGCGGATCGGGTGTGGGTGGATGCCCGGGGTGTGGCGTCTCGTCGGTTTCATCCCCAGATTCGGGATGAGCGCGATCTGAAGAAGATCAAGACACCGGTGGTCACGTACGATGCGGCGGCCAGCGAGCGCATGTACCAGGTTATGCTGGATATCTTCGGCGGTATACTCGATGTGGAGCGGCAGGGCGTCCCCGGCGTCTGGTTCGCCCCGTGGGATCAGATGGTCACCTGGTGGGGCGTGCAGGAGGTGTTCGTCGATCTGATCGAGCGGCCGGAGCTCGTCCACGCGGCGATGGACCGGCTGGTCGACGCTCACCTCAGCCGGCTGGATCAGTGGGAGCGGCTGGGGCTTTTGTCTCTGAACGACCGCAATATCCGGGTGGGCTCCGGCGGTTACGGCTATACCTCGGAGCTGCCCCGAAGCGGCTTTGACCCGGGACATGTGCGGGCGGTCGACCTGTGGGGATGCGCCACGGCGCAGATCTTTGTGGGAGTGTCGCCGGAGATGCACGAGGAGTTCGCTCTCCGGTACGAACGGCGATGGCTGGAGCGCTTTGGGCTGGCCTACTATGGCTGTTGTGAGCCGCTGCACCATAAGATCCACATCCTCAGGAGCATCCCGAATCTGCGTAAGATCTCCATCAGCCCCTGGGCCGATGTGGAAACGGCCGTGCGGGAAACGGATGGCGACTATGTTCTGTCCTACAAGCCTAACCCGGCTGTGCTGGCCGCCGATGAGTGGAACCCGGAGGCGGTCCGACGCAGCCTGCGGGAGGAGCTGGCGAAAATGCGCGGCTGTGCGGTAGAAGTGATCATGAAGGACATCTCCACCGTACGCTACGAACCGCAGCGGCTGTGGGAATGGGCGAAGATCGCGGCGGAGGAGACGGAGAGAGCAGCGGCGGCTTAGACGCTGGAAATCATCTGGACGCGCCGGGGTGAGTGAGGAGCCGGCGCGTCCAGATCGTCTTATTTACAGACATCGGATGAAGGAGATGAAGGCATGTTATATCCCCAGCAGAATGATATTCGCAACTTGCTAGATCTCTCTGGGTTTTGGGAGTTCCAGTTGGATCCGGAGAACGCCGGCGAGCGGAAAGGGTGGTTCAATGGCCTCTCGGCCCCGCGTATGATCGCCGTTCCTGGAAGCTGGAACGAGCAGTTCCAGGACACCCGCGATTACATGGGGCTGGCCTGGTATGTCAAGGAGACGTACGTACCGCGAGGGTGGCGAGGGCAGCGCGTCTTTCTCCGCGTCGGCTCGGCGAACTACGCGGCGAGAGTATGGGTGAACGGTGCTCTGATCGGCGAACATGAGGGAGGGCATCTACCCTTTGCCTTCGAGATCACCGAGCACGTGCGCTGGGATGGGCCGAATGTGATCGCCATCGCCGTGGAGAATGAGCTGCGGCCCGATCGCGTGCCGCCTGGCAACGTGGGCGGGCGTGCGGTATCCGACTTCATGCGCGGGTATCCGAACACGAACTTCGACTTCTTCCCCTACGCGGGATTGCATCGGCCAGTTGTCCTCTACAGCGTGCCGGAAGTCTATGTAGAGGATGTCGTCGTCCTCACCGACATCGAAGGGGATGCCGGGATCGTGGATGTCACCGTGGTCAAGAGCGATGGAGGGGACGGGGTAGGGAAGCTCATCCTTCAGGGAGATGGCGTCGAGGTGGAAACTGCCGTCTCCTTTGCCGATGGCGTCGGCCGGGCGAGGATACGGATCCCTCAGGCGCGCCTGTGGGGGCCGGACGCCCCCTACCTCTACGAGCTCGTCGTCCTGTTGCTCGATGGCGATCGCGTCGTCGACCGGTATCGCCTGGATGTCGGCATCCGTACGATCCGGGTGGATGGGGATCGGCTTTTGCTCAACGGTCAGCCCATCTTCTTGAAGGGATTTGGCAAGCACGAGGACTTTCCCATTCACGGCCGCGGATTGAACATGCCGCTTGTCGTGAAGGACTATGCGCTGCTCAAATGGGTGGGGGCGAACTCCTATCGCACGTCGCATTATCCTTATTCAGAGGAGGCGATGCAGATGGCCGATCGGGAGGGAATTCTCATCATCGATGAGGCTCCCACGGTTGGCCTGTTCTTCGACGGTGATGAAGCGGACGTTCGGGCTCGGCTGGTTCAGAGCAAGCGGGCGTTGCAGGAGCTGATCGCCCGAGATAAGAACCACCCCAGCGTGATCATGTGGAGCGTGGCTAACGAGCCCATGCCCGCTGATATGATCCGACGGCTCACCGGCGGCGTCGCCGAGGGGGATGGTGATGACGTGGGAACTGCCTTCCTGGCCGAGTTATGCGACCTGGCGCGGCAGCTCGATGGGACGCGGCCGGTGACGTTCGCGGGGGTTATGGGAGGGCCGCCGGAGTGGCTGGAGCTTCAGGATGTGGTTTGTATCAATCGGTATTGGGGGTGGTACACGCTGAGCGGGCGGCTGGACGAGGCGGCGGAAGCTTTGGCGCAGGAGCTGGATGAGCTACACGAGGCATTGCATCGGCCCATTATCATGACCGAGTTCGGCGCGGGTACGGTCGCCGGGGTGCATAGCGATCCGCCGGAGATGTGGAGTGAGGAGTATCAGGTGGAGATGTTGCGGCGGTATCTGGACGTGGCCGCCGAGCGTCCATTCGTCGTGGGGATGCATGTGTGGAACTTCGCCGACTTCAAGACACCCCAATCGACGCGCCGGGCGGACGGGCTTAACCTGAAGGGCGTTTTCACCCGTGATCGCCGGCCCAAGATGGCGGCACACTTCTTGCGCGAGCGGTGGACTGTGCCGTCGGGGGGGGAAGTGAGGGCCCAGCCGGGCGCTGCGACTGTTATCGGACGGAGACCCACGGCTGATGAGGCCGACTTCTTCCAGGCATTGCTTCATATAGCCAACAAGCTTGAGAAGCGTGCCTCTGGTGCCTCGACGAGCCTGAAATTTGATGTAAAGGAGATGGGGATCTATCGGCTGATCGTCGGCGATGGGATGTGTCGTGTGGAGCAAGGTGATGGGGAGGCCGCCGCGACGATCGCCATGAGCGCGGAGGACGCTATGAAGTTGTTGCGCGGGGAGATCAACCCGATGGTGGCCGTGATGACGGGGAGGATCAGGATCTCCGGTGATATCAAGGCGCTTATGCTCTTGCAAGATCTGCTGTGATGCCAGGTGTGGACGGCCGGCCTGGATCGTGCTTGCGGCTATGAGTCCGTGATAGGGCTCTTGGCAGAGGTCAAAAATAGAGGAGGTGCAGCATGGGATTTTCAGTTGACTCGACCTTGAAGGACTTACTGGCGGATGAGCGGGCGCGGGCGGTGCTGCAAAAGCACTTCGGCGATCGAGCCAACGATCCGCGCATCAACATGGTGTTGTACTACTCGTTACGGTCGATCGCGGCCTTCCCGGAAGCTGGCATCAGCCAGGAGAAGTTGAAGGCTGTGGATGAGGACCTGCGAAAGCTATAGTATGGGGAATGGCCAGCGTCTTTCGACCGCTGGCCATTCTTTGCTCGTCAGGATGGTTATTGAGGAGGTGATCTGTGTCTGTAGGAACATCGGAATCCGTGGAGAAGCGGATCGACGAATTGTTAGCACAGATGACGCTGGAGGAGAAGGCGGCCATGACCGCCGGCTCCGATATGTGGCACAACACCGGCGTCGAACGGCTTGGCATCCCGCCGTTTAAGATGACCGATGGGCCCAACGGGGCGCGTGGCGCTCAGTGGCATGGTGGCGTGACGTCAGCTTGCTTCCCCGCTGGCGTGGCCCTGGCGGCTACCTGGAACCCCGAGCTCATCCAGCGGATTGGCGTTGCCCTGGGCGAGGAGGTGAAGACGAAGAGTGCCCACGTCCTGCTCGCTCCAACCGTTAACATCCATCGGTCGCCGCTGGGGGGGCGCAGCTTCGAATGCTACTCGGAGGATCCGTATCTCACATCCCGGATGGCGGTGGCCTACATCCAGGGCGTCCAGAGCCAGGGGGTGGGGGCGTGTATTAAGCACTTCGTCTGCAATGACTCGGAGTTCGAGCGGACGACCATCAGCTCTGAGGTCCGGGAGCGCGCCTTGAGGGAGATCTATTTGCCCCCCTTTGAGGCCGGGGTGAAGGAAGCGGGCGTCTGGGCGGTGATGGGGGCGTACAACAGGCTCAACGGTACCTACTGTTGTGAGAACGCCTACCTGTTGACGGAGATACTGAAGAAGGAGTGGAAGTTCCAGGGCATCGTGATCTCCGATTGGACGGCGACCAAGAGCACGGTGGAAGCGGCTAAGGCTGGGCTGGATCTGGAAATGCCTGGTCCGCCCGTGTTCTTCGGGCCGAAGCTGGCTCAGGCGGTTAAGGACGGCCTGGTTGAGGAATCCGTGGTCGATGACAAAGCTAGACGCCTGCTGCGTATCCTCATCCAATCGGGTGCCTTGGAGCATCCGGAGGAGCCGGAGAGGGGAGTGGATAAGCCGGAGCACCGGGCGCTGATTCGTGAGGCGGCCGGTGAGGGGATCATCCTCCTGAAGAATCAGGGCGGCGTCCTGCCGCTGGCCGAAGGGGAAATCAAGTCCGTTGCCGTCATCGGGCCGAACGCCGCCGTTGCCCGCATCATGGGAGGCGGTAGCGCCCGGGTGAATCCCCATTACGCCGTCTCTCCCCTGGAGGGGATTCAGAATCGGTGCGGGGACGCGATCCAGGTTCGCTATGAGCAGGGGTGCACGAATCATAAGGGGACACCCGTCCTCAATGCCGAATGGCTGATGCCTGTCGAGGGTGAGGGGCCGGGGTTGACTTGTGAGTACTTCAACAACCTGGATCTGTCGGGTGCTCCTGTCAAGACGCTGGTGGCGCGCCATCTGCGGTTCTTCTGGGTGGGCGATTTCGCCCCGGAGGTCGATACTCAGCGGTTCTCCGCCCGGCTGCGGGGCGTGCTGAGGGTGCCAGAGTCCGGGGCCTATACTTTCAGCTTGATCAGTGCCGGGCTCAGCCGTCTTTACATCGACGGACAGGAGGTCGTGGATAACTGGACGGAGCAGCAGCCTGGCGAGGCTTTCTTTGGCCTGGGGAGCCAGGAGAAGGTGGGGCAGGTGGACCTGGAGGCCGGGCGCGTCTACGAGATCGTGATCGAGTACAGCAAGCAGGAACCCAGAGCCCCGGGGGGGCTGATCGTGGGGTGCCTGCCGCCGGTGGTGGGCGATCCGATCGAGCGCGCCGTTCGGCTCGCGGCCGAATCGGATGTGGCCCTGCTGTTCGTCGGCACGAACGAAGAGTGGGAAAGTGAGGGGTTCGATCGCACTGATATCGAGTTGCCCGGCCGCCAGAATGAGCTGGTGGAGAAGGTCGTCGCGGCGAACCCGAACACGGTCGTCGTCCTACAGAGTGGAGCGCCGGTGAGTATGCCCTGGCTGGACAAGGTCCCGGCGGTGCTGGAGGCGTGGTTCCCCGGTCAGGAATGCGGTAACGCCATCGCCGACGTGCTCTTCGGGGATGTGAACCCGTCCGGCCGACTGCCGACGACCTTCCCGAAGCGGTTGGAGGATAACCCGGCGTACATCAATTATCCTGGCGAGCTGGGGCAAGTCTTCTATGGGGAAGGCGTCTTCGTCGGCTATCGGT
>JAGHDS010000120.1 GCA_021159845.1 Anaerolineae bacterium | reverse complement strand
TCACCACCGGGGGTGCTCCACGGCGTGTTCCAGGTCGCTGTAGCCTCATCCCAGGCGCTCAGCACCTTGTGGGCGGTAAGTTCATGCGGGCTGCCACCACCAGCGAAGGAGTCCACCCACACATACAACGTGGCGTGGTCCACCGGATAGGGCGCCGGGATGCTGGAAACGTCAGCCCAGAGCACGCTGTGCAGGGTATCATTGCGTCCCACACGCAGCTTGGGGTAGTCGCTGAAGTTCGTATCAGGTTCGCCCGAGTGCATATAGGTATCCGCAGATACGGGCACGTCCATGCTCATCGGTGTGGTGAAGTTCGCCGCCGTGATATGGACTGGAACGGCCAGTGCCCCAGGTGCCATAGACGGCCCGAGCAGCAACAGTCCCTCAGCCGATTCGCCTTCCGCCAGGTCCTTAGACCAGCTTACCGTGAATTGGATAGGCTGCCCCGGGGCGAATGGCCCGCTGGGGACGTTGGAAACCTGCAGGTCATATCCTTGCACAGCGTCGATTGTGAGATCAAAGGTCGTTATCCCGGCAGGCACTGACCATCCATGCACCGCGATCATGTATTGACCATCGGGCGGGAAGGTGATGCTGACAGACTCCTGAGCGGTGGGTGTCGTCGACGAGCCTACCAGCTTGGGGCCGCTAGGTGAGATGTAGTACACATACAGGTCCAGGTCAGTATCAGCCTGACCATTCACACTCACGGCCAGCCGGGCGCCATGTTCGATGGTTACTGTGCGGGTGTAGGAGGCTGTGCTGGGGTCGTCAGGATCATCCTGATGCACGACCTGATCGGTATATGTTTCCGGCTTGCCAAGCCCAAACCCGTCCACGGTCAGATCGGGCAGCGGTACTGTGGCATTGACGGTGACCGTCACGGTGCCGTTATTCATCAGCGCTACCTCATCGATGCTCGCGGGCTGGGCGCCGATGGTGCCAGCCTGGCCGGTCACGCTCTCATAGATGGCATCACCGCCGAAGATGACGTTGTGGAGGGCGATCACGTGAAGGCCGGGCTGGGCCGGTGCCGTCACGATCTCCCGGTTCGTCCCCGTCGCGGTGTTCCATAGCCACACGCCGTATCCTTGATTCGTGTCCGTGCTACGCCCAATCGTGCTGAGCGTGTAGGGGCCGTAGTAGTCGGGATCCTGACTGCTGTACTTGGACTCCGTGGGCCCCATGATGATGATATCCACATCACTGCCAGGGTAGTCCCATCGCGTGTCGACGATCAAGCTAGCGTTTTCCGGCGTGTTCGGGATGTCCGCCATGTAGAATCGCCAGTCTCCGTTGGCTGCTCGCCCTACCCAGTCCTGGGCCGGGTATATCCGCCCATTGTCGTAGGGACCGTCGGAAGCCGGTGGTCCACCGAAGGCGAAGTTTGCGCTATAGGCGGCCACGTTAACGACGGCTGGGATCACGCTGACATGGGAACCATCGTCGACCCGGATGCTGCCCTCGTACAAGCCGTAGGCTGCAGCCGAGGGTACGCTCATGGTAGCCTCGAAAGTGGCCGACCCACCCGCGGGCACCGTGGTGCTCGTCGGGTTAATGCTCAGCCAGGGCCACGATGCGTGCTGATAGAATTCTACCTTGAATTTAAAGTGTGTCTGCGGAATAGCCTCATTGCGTTGTCGATGGATCAAGCCCAAGTAGATGCCATCGTGCGTACGCTCCAGAGGACGTTGGACGGTCATCTGGCCGCCGATGTTATACGGCCGCCAGTAGGTGAAGAGCACGGCCTCCTTCTCGTCCAACTCGCCGGCATCTCGATCCACCGCGCCGTCACCGTCCAGATCGGTCCACAGCTTGCCGTTTCCATTGACGTCCGTCCAGTCGTAGACAGCACCATACCAGCGCTGGTCCCATTGCAAGTCCCCGTTCGGGTCGAACTCGCTCATAGGGATGGTCCAGCGGATGATCATCAGATCTGTACCCTGGGGGATGTTCGGTGTCAGGTCCCGCAAGTAATCGGGCATGGGGAACTCGTAAGGTCCCTCGTCGCTTACAGGTGCCGTAGTCCAGTCGAAATTCATCTCCCCGATCTTGACCAACCTGTCGGTGCTGATATTGACGACTTGGTCTGTATCCCCAGGATTGTAGATGGTAAAGGTCTTTGTGCTGCTCTTACCCGGGTACATGATGTTGGCAAAGCCCGGATAGTTCACCCCGTGATAATCGCCGAAGCTCCAGGAGTCGGGCACAACGTAGACGTCTCCAAGGCCGGCTGCGATGTCCGTCGCCGTATCCGCGTTCACACGGCCAGCGCCCTGCACCAACACATCGTAGTTACTATCATCCGCGCCAGCCATCAGGATAGCCCGAGCGGTTTGGTAGTCCGGCCACACGCCATGTGTCTGCCGATAGGCGTCGTATACCAACGCCAAGTTGCCGGCAGCTACGGGGCCGGATCGGCTGGTCCCACCCCACGTCTCCCAGGCCGTCCAACCGTTACCCACCTCGTTCAGCGGCAGATCACCGGCCCCCCAGGCGCCATCAGCCACGACGCTGACACCAGCCTCACCGCGAGCACTGGGACCACGGCTGGAGAAGGAGCTCACATCGCCGTAGGTGATCTGGTCCATAGAATTCAGCTCTAGAGCGCCGAATTTCGTGGAGCCATACTGGGTCGAGGCTCCAACACTGATAGCCCCCATCGGACTCGGTGGTGTGACCGTGCCATAGCCTGGGGCATAGTTGCCGGTGGAGACGACAATGCTCAGCGACGGGTTGATGTGCTGGATGCTATCGTACAGCCGATCGCGATCCTGCCAGCCATCGTTATCCCCTGACGGGCTCCCACAAGAGTTGTTGATGATCTGAACATCGTCATCCGTACCCGGAATGCCATCATAGCCCAGAGCGGAGAACAGGAATCCATCTTCGTCGTAGGGGGATGCGTAGAAATTCCCATTGGCGACAAGTTTAACGTCCTTGCCACCACCGACGACCATGCCGGTGCCAGGTGTGCCATCGCCGGACGGCTTCCACGCCGGCGCGTTACCATCGATCACGCCCTGACCAGCGATGTTGGATGCCACTAATTGTCCATGATCGCCGCCAGCCTCTGTGAAGTCCTGAATCGCAAAGGCTACCAAATCACCGTTGCCTGGCTCGCCGAAGTCGTGGGCGCCATTGCCAGCCACACCCAGTTTCCACATCCAATCCGTTGCAGGGATAGGGTTCACACCATCGGCAATGAAGTACACCAGACCGCCGGACACGTCCGCGTAACCATCGCCATCGAGGTCTTTACAAGCCGCCTCATCCCCCTTGCGGATCGGCTTCTCGTTGGTGAAATCGTGATCGTCGTCCAGGTCCACATAGACGGTATCGTATACGCCGGGTTCGTGTTCATCGACGACAAGTACAGCCACGCGCTCGTTGTACCAGTACTTCTGCAAGACCTTATCCGGGTGACTACCGATGTGATACACGCCGCTCTTGCTGGTGCCCGGCACGCGGTAGACGTGACCGTCGGGATCCGTCGATCCGATGGGCTTGTAAACCAGATTGTATGTCCCATCACCGTTATCAACCAGCTCATCGCCTGAGCGGGTCGTCGATGTATCAGCGTAGTCCCCCCGACCGTCGGCAATGTATGTCGTCCCTACATAGTTATCCGAGGCCCACAGGAACATGGACAGGCTGTCAAACATCTCCGGCCATCCGTAATAAGGGGAATCAGGACTGGTGATGCGCGCCTGAGTGCCCTGTAGATCCGGGTGGCAGAAGTCGATGCCCGAGTCATTGACCATGACCTTGACACCTTGCCCTGTGAACCCCTTGTCCCAGGCCGCCTTGGACTTATGATTGTCTAGAACATC
>JAGHDS010000468.1 GCA_021159845.1 Anaerolineae bacterium | reverse complement strand
GATGGATACGCAGCAGCTCCACACGATGAACCAGTGGCGGTTCAATCGGCTCGATTGTCCGTTCCCGCTTCCGCCGGACTTCGCAATCGTGGTGTATCTCGATGCTGACTGGGTGAACGCCTTCACGAGTGGGACGACAGCGGGATCGATCTCGCTCCCGTTCAACAAGTTCCAGCTCCCGATCCTGCAGGCGCCGGAGGCGGAGTTCTACGAGGTAGGTGAGCCCAGTCCTGGAGCTGCGCTGCGGGCGCGGGTCGAGGATCTGATGAAGGAACTGGCACGGTAGGGAGGTCTCATGGCGACGCTTCCACCTGCCCCGGTATGGAATCCAGCGAAGGAGAGCAGGGAAGAGTACCTGAAGCGGTACAACGCTTGGCGTCAGCAATTGGAGGCCGTGCGTGCCGCGCGCTATGCGCAGGTAACGCAGAGTCACAGAGGGGTGTCGGCTAAGGTTCGGGCCGAGGCCCAAAGGAAAGCGGCTGAAGCCGCGGCAAAAGTTCAGAAAAAGCCGCCTGCTCAGACGAAGCCACCACAGCAGCCGCCGACACAAACGAAGCCGCCCGGGACGGGGGAACCTGTTCCCGTGCGGAAACCGGGCGAATCGATCACAGATTTCAAAGCGCGCTACGATGCGTGGCGGATTGCGCAGGAAGAGGCGCGGCGCGCTGCGAAAGCAGAGCGGGCGAAGCAGATCATCGCTCAGAGCAGCGCGGCTGCAGAGCTCAAGCAATCCGAAATTGCGCTGATCGAGGCTGGTCGAGAGCAGGAAGCGGCGCGCGCGGCGCAACGGGTCGCCGAGGCGCAACGCCGGGCGGAGGAAGCGGCGCGGATCGCTAGGCAACAGCAACTGCTCGACGAGGCGCGCCGGCGGCGGGCGGAGAACGTAGCCGCGGGAAGGGAATCAGCAGCCGCGGCGGCGAATGCCGAACGGGCACAGCGGGAAACCCTGCGGCATCTGCAGCAGGAGACGGCACAGCAGCAGTACGAACGTCTTCAGGCGGCGCAGGCGCGGGAGCGATGGATTCAGAACCGGAAAAATCAACTGATCGAAGAAGCACGACAGGCGATGATCCGGGCGACCGGGCGGGTGATCGCTCCTGAACAGGAAGGGCGAGTGATCGCGCAGGCGATCAAGTACGCGACCGCTGAATATGACTATCATGCCGGCCTGCGGCTGACTCCACCGGCGGAGACGGAGTTGCCGAAGTACGACCTGTCGAAAAAGCCGTCCGCGCCTTACGCGCCGCCGGTCCCTGGTGGAGGCGGAGGAGCATCGACTCCCCCGCCGACCTATGAACCGAGCCCGGCAGAGCATTACGAGACAGCGCAGACAGCCGCGGCGAGCTCGGAGACGCAGCAGGCGGCCGATCTCCTCGCGCAGCAGCAGGCTGCCTACGACCAATCGGCGTATCTGTATCAGCTTTTGAGTCGGCTACAAGAAATTCCGTATGCACAAGGGCCGGTGATTTTGGAGGCGCCGGCGCAGCAGGCGGTTCCAGTCCCGCCTCCTTCGCAGCTTCCAGCGGTGCTTCTCGGTATCGCCGGCGGCGCAATCCTGACAGCCGGTTTGATGGGGAGGTAATATGGCAGGCGTAAACACAGGAACGAAGATACAGACCGAGCCTTCCCTCGCATTCCGCCAGTGGGTGGACACGATCCAGGCGGCGCTCACAGGTATTCAGCACGGTGGATCGCTGCAGATCGACGTCGATCCGTACCTATCAGGCGTTTCCGTCCATCCGGCCACAGCGCCACAGGTCAATCAGACGCTGGTGATGGGGATGGTCATCCTCGGCGGATTGCTTTTGGTCTCACTTCTATGGAGATGAAGAAATGGCGGTAGCAACTGGAACGAAACGATTTCGGTTCGATCTCTCCGAGGCGACGGTCACGAAGATCCCGTACGACATCCGTACATTGGTGATCGACAAGTACAACGGTGCGAACGAGACGTGCTTCATTCAGTTTGGCCCTGATGCAGAGGAGACGCGAGAGGAGATCGAGCACCACAAGGCGTGGGGATGGGATGAGGACAAAGAAATCTGGATTGTCAACCTGTCTCCACAGCCGGGGAAGGAGCTGAAATTCACTGTCGGCGGGCCGGGGACGTACATCTCGGCCGGATCGACTTACAACGGTGTCCCGGTCGCGAATCAGACCAGTCTTGCGCATGGGCAGGTAACGGTCGGGACGAGCGAGGTCGCGTTGGCTTCATCGAGCGTGAGTGTCCCAGATGGGTTCTCGGTGGTGATCAAGGCGCTCGCCTCCAATACTGGGAAGGTTTACGTGGGACTATCCGGCGTGACGACGACGAACGGGTTTGAGCTTTCGGCGGGCGATACCGTAGAGCTGTTCGTGACCGATCTCTCAACGATCCATCTGATCGCCGACGCCGCTGATCAGGGAGTGGCATACATTGAGGAGCAGTAATAAGGAGTGATTGGATATGAAAGCAAGTACGGCGCGCAGCATTGAAACGATCTTCTGGCTTGGCGTGTGGGGCCTGGGGATCTGGTGGTTTGCGAACAATATCTTGCCGCTGATCACCCAGGCGATCCGGCAGGGAGTACAGGCTACGCCTACGCCGACGACTCCAAACACGTCGTCTTCCACGCCTACGCCGACGACTCCATCGCAGCCGGCCGGTGGAGGTATCTCGGGGTTGCCGGGTATCGATCTCGGGCAGACGATCGCAGGGTTGCCGAACGATGTCTGGAACCTGCTTTCCGGGCTGGGGAAGCAGGGGGCGCTGATGAACAAGACGCCGACTGCGCCCTCCACTACTGAAAAGCCCAGTGTTCCGAGTTTCGATTCTGCGCGATCTTTCCAGCGCTGGTTGACAGAGCAGGCACGATTGCGCGGGAGCTCAACGACAAGCGGGACGAGCACCAGTGCGGACATATTCGGGCCCAGCGGTTCGGCGAAAGAGGATTTCTTCCGGACAGGCGAAATCATCTTTAGAGGCTGAAGATGGATAAGAAGACGATTTTGATATTGCTGGGATTAGGGCTGGTCGGCGGGATGGGATACCTCTACTGGAAATCCCGCCATCCCAGCGGGACGGTCGGCGTCTTCGATCGACTCTCTCCGATCACGACCAAGGCGCTGGGATTGGCGCACGTCGACGCCGCATGGCCGCGCCAGATGGGGTACACCTTCGTCCCGGCCGACACGGGCGGATATACGCCGGCGGTGGCGGTTCCGTTCGGGCGTGAGCCGCGATATGAGACGGGAGTCTATCGCGGCGCATGGGTTCCTCGCGAGCTCGTGTACGACGGGGTGAAATGATGTCGCGGCGAACTAGCTCCAACCTGTGGAATTTCGGGATTCTCGCCCTGGTCGGGTTCGGGATCTACTGGGCATGGCGATCGGGATCGCTGTCACAGCTCAGTCAGTCCATCTCGCAGGCTCTCGGTGGCGGAGCGCAAGGGCCAAGCGATATCGATCAGCTCATCGATCAGGAGATACAGAAACTCAACGATGCCCTCGCACAGGCACAGGAAGCGCAGGCGGCCCAGATCGCCGATATTGTGGATAAACTGCAGAAACAGCTCGCCAATCAGTCGCAGCAGAACAGCCTCGACAATCTCGTACACGGCGCCACCAACGGCGCGGAGAAGGACGCCAACAAGCAGGCTGCGGACGCGGCGAGCAAGGCTGCGAAACTGGCTCTCGCCTCCATCCCGATCTGGCTGGGGACCTCCCCGCAGGCGGCCGAATTCACGCATCAGGCGAATGTAGCCATCACGCACGCGATCGGGCAGAAAACCGGGCGGGAGAAGGGCGTGAGGACGGTATTCACCCGACACGGCCCGATTCTCGTCAACAAGGAAACCCACCTTTGCTACAGCATGGCGGGGAAAGAGATCCCGTGCCCGGACCCGAGTGAGGTGATCGGGATAGCGACGGCGGATTACGAGGCCCTCGTCGAGGAGGTATCGGCATGATGAAGTGGCGCGACGTCCTCAAAATCGCGATGGGAGCAGTGGTAGGATTCTTCGCGGTCGAGCTGATCAAGCACTACACCCGGCCGGTATGGGGGCGGTGGGAGTGAACCGATACATCGCATGGCAACAGCATCCACCAACGCACGAACCGAGTCCGGCGGAGGCGTTCTTCACCGAGACGGTCCCGGACTTCTTCACCGTCGACATTCCGCACGGGTTCGCGCAATTCGGTCAGGTGCTCTCTCCGGTAGCGGAGTTTGCCACCGAGGACGTGCCCCACTTCTTCACCCAGACCGTACCGGCAGGACTCGGGCAGATAGGCCACGGCATGGAAGAGGCAGGAAAACGGGCGTTGTTGTTCATCCTTGGGTTGTTGGCGGTGTATCTGGTCCTGAAAAAGGGGATAGATGCGATTTTCAGGTAGGAGGAGGAAATGACGTTGGAAGCGGCACTAGGGATAGCGGTTCCCCTATTCCTGGCGTTCGTAGGGGCAATCTTCAGCTTTGGGAAGCTGTATCAAAGCGTCACCGACCTGGCGCAAAAAGTGAACCAGATCGGTGACCTCAAAAAGAAGATCGACGACATGAATAAACGTCTAACGATTCTGGAAACACTGATAGGAAGGAGGAAATCAGATGGCTAAGCGAAAGAAGTGGGGCAAGATCGGGTCTCCGAAGAGCGCGAAGCGCCGTGCATGGCTGCGGAAAATCGCGAAGCTGGCACACAGAAAGAAGAGTCGGAAACGAAAGTAGCAAAGGAGTGAAGCATGGCACGTGCTGATACACGTGGCGGGGGAGGATTGTCGGCAGTAGTCGATGACCCCACCCCCCAGCTTGGTGGTGCCCTCGACGCCCAGGATCATGCAATAAGCGATGTATCATCCCTCGCCACGAGCGAAGTCAAAGCTCGGGATGCGAATGGTCTCAAACTGTATGACGATGCTGGCAATGGGATATTTATAAAGGATGGAGGCTTCGTCGGCATCGGGACGACGGATCCAAATAGGATTTTACATGCGCATGGTGCCGCTAATGCCCTTCTGCAGATGACGAACACCGACACAGGCTCAACTCTGGCTGATGGATTGACTTTTGGGGTAGAGACGGATGAGAGTGCAGTCTTCTGGAATAGTGAGAACACGGCTATAAAATTTGCGACCAATGATACGGAAAGAATGAGGATAGATAATTCCGGCAATGTCGGCATTGGAACGAGTCCGGGGTATAAATTAGATATCTCAGGCGACATCCACTGCACCGGCAAACTCACAAGCGATGGCGGCAATGATCCACCTTATGTGCTCTATAACTATGAATCACGGGCTTCCATCATTGAGCGAGTGAAAAAAGAGGTCTTGCCGGACAAGTTGAACGGTGCCGTCCTGTTCTTCAACGGCGACCAGGGGCAACTAGAGCTATTCTTGCCCATCAAGGGCGAGTTCCGATCTTTGGACGGCAAGGTTTTGGAGACAGTGAAACCGAGCAAAAAAAGGTTCGAGAGGAAGGACCGCTGGTAATTTGATGCGGAAACCGGCGAGATCAAGAGCTACAAGGTGAAGAAGACGGCTCGGAAGTATCGCCTCAAACCGGATCACGAGTTGGATCCCCTCACCGGAAAGGTCAAGCGCAAGATCAAGGAGATTGATTCCGAAACCGGTGAAGAAATCGAGGTAGGTGAAGTAGAAGTCTCGTTAGATGAGGCTATCGAACAAATATTTAAAAGCGATACATACGGGCGGTAAAAATGGCGAAACGAAAGTGGTTCCAGCTCATCCCGAAGGCGAAGCCGACCGGGTGGAAGAAGACTGATCCGCCGTCTGTTCGCCGACGGAAGATACTGCGGGCGAAGAACGGGAACGCACTGCGCGCCGCGCGGGCTCTCCAGGCCCTCGCTAACGTCACCTTCGATCGGGCAACGCGGGAGCGGGCTCGGGCGGATGCGCGGTACTTCTATGCGCTCCACAAAAAGAGAAGGAGACGAAAATGATCGATCCAGGATATCT
>JAGHDS010000029.1 GCA_021159845.1 Anaerolineae bacterium | reverse complement strand
TTTCCTCTACACCCTCAGCCCGAACATCCTGGCCCATGCCCGCCTGAGCACGACGGATCTGGGGATGGCGTTAGCCACATTCCTGGCGACTTACGCCGTCTGGCGCTACGTACAACGTCCGTCATGGGGCCGCCTCCTCTTCGTCGGCGTGGCATCGGGCCTCGCGATCGTGTCGAAACATTCCGCACTCATCCTCCCCATCGCGCTGCCCGGGATAGCCTTTGTCCTGGTTCTCATCGAACGCGGGGTCAAGGCTCTACCCAGGGCCATTGGCACAGCCCTGCTCATCGGTATGACGATGGGAACCGGGGCGATCATCGCGATCCTCGCCTTTTACGGCACAAACGCCCGCATCATCCCGGAGGTGGCCCCATCCTACGATCGGTGGGTACGGGCCGACACGGCCTTGCGCGAGGCTTTAGGTAGCGATACAGCCCTGGCCAATCACGTGGACGCGATCCTGAATAAGCGCGCGCTACCCGCGCCATATTACATCTGGGGTATTCTCGCCAACGTGGTTCAGCACGACACTCAAGGACACCCGACCTACCTGCATGGGCACATCGGTACCCAGGGATGGCTGGCGTACTTTCCCATCGCTATCGCCATCAAGACACCCATCCCCAGCCTGGTGCTCATCCTTGGCAGCCTTCTAATCCTGATCGCGACGCCCATCAGATCGGCCTGGAACCATTGGTCCTCGCAGGATATCTTCTGGACATGGAGCGCGGTAGCTGCCTGGTTCCTGGTCGGTCTAAGCTTTCTAAGCGTTATGATGCGCTCCCGGTTTCAGATCGGCCTGCGCCACATCCTGATGATCTACCCCTGCCTGTTTGCCATCGCCGGTGTGGGCGCTTCCATCGCGTGGCGCAATAAGCGCCGCTGGGGACGGGTTCTAATCATCCTGCTCATGGTCTGGTATACAGCAGAGAATGTACTCATCTACCCACACTACCTGGAATACTTCAACGAGTTCATCGGCGGGCCAGCCAACGGGTACAAGTGGCTCGTGGACTCCAACCTGGATTGGGACCAGGACAAAACAGACGTTCGCCGATATGCGGCCCAGCGGGGGATCACCCTCAAGCTCAACCCTGGGTGCAAACCCACCACAGGATGGATAGCCGTAAATGCCAAACATCTGGTCGGAATGCTCGACCAGAATCCCAGTTGCTATGCCTGGACGCGCGGCCATCTGGTGGATCGGATCCACTACACATGGTTCATCTTCCATATCCCGGAATCAAAGGAGGCGCCAGGAAGTGGATAGGCTCATCGGGCTCTTGCGCCGCCGCGGCTTGATGCTGTTCCTCCTGGCCCTGTTCCTACGCATCTTAGCCATCGGACACCCGATCGAGGTGGACAGCTTCCACTGGCTACGCGAGGGAGCCGATTTCCTGCGGAGCCTCCTCACCGGTGATCTGGCCGAGACGTATGGCGGCGCTCATCCGGGAGTCACCAGCATGTGGCTGGTAGGGATCGGCCTGGCACTGGAACACACCGTCTACCACCTGCTGGGCCGCACAAACCAGGCGTTGTTGCCCTGGCTGAACGAGATCTTAGCCAGCCCCTATCCCGGGCTGAGCCACTATGTATGGGTTCGCCTGGTCTTCGCCCCGATCACAGCCGGCCTGCTGGTCGCCATTTACCACATGGGCGATCGCGCCTTCGACCGCCGGATAGCCGCCCTGGCAACCGCCCTGCTCCTCTTCGAGCCATACTACCTGGCACATGCCCGCGTCATCGTCCCCGACGCGCTGGCGTCCAGCTTCGTCTTGCTGGCAATGCTGGCCATGTTGACTCATCTGCGCCATCGCGGTGGCACTCGTTACCTGCTGCTCTCCGGCCTCTGCCTGGGGCTGGCCATCATGAGCAAGCTCCCCACAATCCTCGCCGGGCCGATCCTCGCGCTGTGGTTGATCGCCGACGAGGTGACAGTTCCCTGGGCAGAGCGGCGCGGTCTAGGCGGCCTCCTACACGCGCTGATCCTCCTCACACTGGTCACACTCCTGACGTGCTGGGCCATCTGGCCCGCGCTGTGGACCACCCCAGGCGCCACGCTGGCCCGCTGGTGGGCTAACTTGACTCAGAAAGAGATGGGATCCCGGCTCTCCTTCTTCCTGGGACACCGCACTTTCGACCCCGGCCCGCTGTTCTATCCGGTCGTCTTGCTCTTCCGATGCTCACCGGTGACGCTCATCGGCGTGTTCGTAGCGGTTGTCATAGGAGCGACACGACGTCGCATAGAGCACGGCTGGCCAGCCGCGGCCCTGGCGTCCTTCTCGTTGTTCTTCATGGCGATGATCTCGCTGGACGCCAGCAAGATCGATCGCTACCTGCTGCCAGCGCTGCCTCCGCTGGCCTTCATCGCCGCGCTGGGATGGCTGGCCGCGGCGGATATGCCATTGATCACCAGGAGAATTTCCCGCCGGTTGTCCCTCGCGGCGGTGGTACTGGCCCAGGCCGGGTTGGCATTAGCCTTCTACCCCGACTACTTCAGCTACTACAACCCGCTGCTGGGCGGCCCCCGTGTCGCCCAGAAGGTGGTGGTGGTCGGCGTGGGCGAAGGACTGGACGTCGCGGCGCAGCGGCTGGCAAGCCTGTCCAACGCGACAGAACTCACAGTCGCCGCCTGGTATCCCGGCAGCTTCGCGCCCCATTTCCCCGGTCACACAGTGAAGATGGTTGCACAGGATGCCGACAGCATCTGGAACTGGGCACGCAGCCATTTCGTCGTGAGCTACATCAATCAATGGCAGCGCAAGTCAAATCAGGAGATCATCGCCTATTTCAAGGGCCAGGCACCATTCGACGTAGTCCGACTGCATGGTGTAAACTACGCTCTCATCTTCCCAGGACCCATCGCCCGACCAGAGGACGCTGCCCGCCTGGGGCAACCCTCAGTGAACTTCGGGAGAATCGTACGGCTGCGTGGCGTGGAAGCCGCTTCTCCAAAGGCGGAGGCCGGACGGGATGCAGTCATAACGCTCTACTGGGAGCCAGTAGCCTCTTTTGAGACAGAGGATTTCCTGGTCACGCTGGTGCTGCGGGATGTAGATGGACACGAGTGGGTTCGCAGCCACGGGCCGCCAGTGGGAGGTTTCCTGCCGTTACGCGTATGGCATCCTGGAATGCTGATCCGGGACGCACAACATATCCACATCCCAGCAGGCATGCCTCCCGGGACCTACCAGCTCCTGATAGGTTGGTACAGCCCAAGCACTGGACGCACGCTGACTGCACGTCGCGCCGATGGCATTCCTATCGGTGATATGGCTCCTGTATTGTCACTTCAAGTGGCAACCAGCCCGGCCGGTATCCCACTGGATGCCCCCTCCGCGACCCCGGCAGATATCATATGGGGATCGATCCGGCTGGCAGGGTGGCACCTGGCAGAGGGACGCTATCCGGAGGGGGGCACACTTCCTCTGACACTATACTGGCGGGCCACGCGAGACGCACCCAGCCCTATCCGCATCCGTCTGGCCCTGGAAGCTCCAAACGGCGGCTCGTGGCAACGCCCGGGATTCCACGAGATCAGCCCCCGGTATCCACCGGAGCGATGGCGCTCCAAGGAGCTGGTGCTGGAGCGCTGGGACGCGCTCCTGCCCGCCGGGCTGCCGGACGGAGAATACACCGCGATCCTGGAAGCCAGGGATGACGCAGGGCATCTGCTCGGTCAGCAGAGATTGGGCCGGGTTGAGATTGCCAGTCGACCTCACATGTTCACACTGCCGAAACCCCAACACGTCGTGGATGCACGATTCGGCGAGCGCATCCGGTTGTTAGGATACGATGTAGCTCCAGCAGCGCGGCCGGGCGAGCCGCTGCAGGTCGTCCTGTACTGGCAGGCGACAGCCGAGATCGACACATCTTACAAAGTCTTCATACATGTGCTGAACCCGAGGGAGCACATCATGGGCCAGAGTGATCATATACCGCAACATGGT
>JAGHDS010000435.1 GCA_021159845.1 Anaerolineae bacterium | reverse complement strand
TCACCACACCGATGAGCATGGACGTGCCCGTATCTGCGGATACCTATATGCACTCGGGCGAACCTGATACGAACTTCGGCGACTACCCCAAGCTGCGTGTGGGACGCAATGACACCCTGCGCAGCGTGCTCTGGGCTGACGTTTCCAGCATCCCGGCGCCCTATCCGGTGGACCACGCCACGTTGCATGTGTGGGTGGACTCCTTCGCCGGTGGTGGCAGCCCGCATGAGCTTACCGCCCACAAGGTGCTGAGCGCCTGGGATGAGGCTACAGCGACCTGGAACACGCCGTGGAGCACCCCCGGTGGTGACTACGATCCCACCGCGGTTGGCTCGACGACTATCAGCGCCGCCGACACCGGGAAATGGGTGACCATTGATGTAACCTCCCTGGTGCAACAGTGGGTCGCCGATCCCAGCACGAATCTTGGGTTACTGCTGCGGGCCACAGGAGAGAGCGTGACGCACTTCAACCTGGCTAGCAGCGAGTACTGGGATAGCTCGGTCAGACCGTATATTCATATCGAATACCGAGCGCCAGGTTCCTGAGGCGACCCGGTTATAATCAAGGGGAGGTGTTCCGCTTCCCCGTCTAGAGGAGAAGAGCCAGCGGATCTCTTACCCGCTGGCTCTTCTCAGTCTCATACTGGGGCCTCACGAGGCTTTAGCCCGGTCGGGCTGATCGTGGACTCCCAAAACAACTGTCGGCCACGGGCCTCCGAAGCGGGCTCGCGCCTCTCTCATCGGCAGGGGTACTATGCTTAAGCGAATGATATGGCTAGTAGCATTGCTGGGCATTATCATCCTCCCGAGCGCCGAGATCGACGCGCGAGGAGGGGACTACCAGCCTGGGGAGCTGCTCATCGGCTTTGTGCCAAATGTCCCCTCATCGGCTCAAGAGCGCATCCTCGCCCGGCTGGGTGCCAGGGTGGTCAAGCGGTTCGGCTATATCAACGCTCTGTTGGTCATGGTTACCCCGGGCGAGGAGATGGCCCAGGCAGCCGCCATCCAGGATGACCCGGCCATCCTATGGGCTGAGCCCAACTATCACGTCCACGCGGCCGCCGTTCCTAATGATCCCGATTTCCCATCCCATCAATGGAACCTGAGGATCGTAGATGCCCCAGCCGCCTGGGATGCCATCCGTGATGCACAGGATGTGTTGATCGCCGTCGTGGATACGGGGGTGGACTACGAGCATCCCGACTTGCGGGGAAGTCGATGGCTCAACCCCGCCGAGAGCGTTTACAACCCCTGGCTGGGGCGTTACATTTGCGACCGCGACGGGATTGACGACGATGCGAACGGCTATGTGGACGACTGCTACGGCTGGGACTGGGTCGACTACGACGCTGCGCCGATGGATGGCAATGGACATGGCACGCGCGTGGCCGGTATCGCCGCGGCCGCGACGGATAATGGCATCGGCATAGCTGGGATGGGATGGGGGGCCCGGTTTATGGCCTTGCGCGTGCTGGACAGGAATGGCCAGGGCGACATCGCGAACTTGCTCAGCGCGTTACACTACCTGGGCCCGTTTGCATCGCACAGGCATATCGTCGTGAACTTAAGCCTGAGCCTGTCCCCAGGCACCTCATCCCAGACGTTGCGTTCCGCTGTTGAGTGGGCCCAGGAGCAGGGTATGTTGCTCGTTGCTGCCAGTGGCAACGAGGGGCTGGGACGCCTCAACGAGCCGGCCGCGTACCCGGACGTGCTCGCCGTCGGCGCCACGGATGCTGCGGATGAGCGTTGGGAGAAGTCCAACTTCGGCCAGGGGCTGGATGTGGTCGCTCCCGGCGTTGACATCTATGCTCCAACGCTCGGGTTCTCCTATAACCAGGACACAGGTACATCCTTCGCCACGCCGCATGTCAGTGGGTTAGCCGCACTGCTTTGGAGTGCAGTCCCCGATCTGACTGCCGACGAGGTCGCTGGGATCATTCGGGAGACGGCCAATGATGTGAATGCCGATACGCGGCCGGGGCCAGATGACCACATCGGATGGGGGCGCATCAATGCCCGCAAGGCCGCTCAGGATGCCATATCTGGGCTCACACTGACACTGACAGCCGATCCTCCCGGCATTCCTGTGGGTGGACGGACCACGGTTACCGGCACGGTGATCGGACAGTCGGGCGTTCCGGAAGGCACAGGCGTCGTCGTGCAATTCCGAGCCAGCAACGGAGTGATCTCTCCCACGGCCACTGTAAGCCAGGACGGAATCGTGACAGCGACGTTCACGGCCGGCCCGGTGACAGGCACGGGGATTATTACGGCGACCCTGGGAGAAGGCGCGGAGGAGATCGCCATCCCCATCAGCACGGGCGATCCCTATACGATCAGCCTGAGCGCCGTCCCTTCGTTGGTAGCCGTAGGGGGCGGAGATCAGGGACGCGCCCAGCTGCGCGCTCGGGTGACCGACGCCGCCGGAAACGCCGCGCGTGATGGCATTACCGTGACCTTCACGGCGACGTTAGGGGCGATTATGCCAATCACCAGCACTACCGAGGACGGCGTGGCTCTCTCTACGCTCATCTCGGGCGATCAAGAGGGCACGGCACACGTCACAGCGACCGTCGGCGCTTTGGTCGCAGGGACCGAGGTGAAGATCGCAGGGCCGGGTCAACCCTTTTCCATCACGTTAACGGCCACACCGTCGAGCGTGCCGGTCGGCGAACAATCCATTATCACGGCTACTTTGTACGACGCGAACGGCTTCCGGGTCGCGGCAGGGCATCCAATTTCCTTCCATGTGGCCTCGGGGAGCATCATCCCAGAGACCGCCCAAACGGACGCCAATGGCCAGGCCGCGGCCGTGTTTACCGCCGGGGGCGAGTTGGGGGTTACGCTGGTCGAGGCGCAGGCCGGGCTCGGGCTCTATGCCAGCGTAGCGATCACGGTAACGCCTGGAGAACCATATACGGTGACCGTGGCGGCCGCATCTCCTCAGGTG
>JAGHDS010000122.1 GCA_021159845.1 Anaerolineae bacterium | reverse complement strand
CGATGACGGCGACGATAGCGGCGGAAATGGGGGAGGTGGCCCGGGGTAGCACCCATTATCATGCTCTGTTCGGGATCGGAATAATCCTCTTCGTCTTGACCTTTATCATCAATTTGGCTGCCGCATCGACGATGTTCCGTCAACGACGGCGAGGAGGGTTACGTTGATGAGCCGGTATACCGTGCAACGCGTGGGATTTACCCTGCTGGCTCTCGCTGCACTGCTGGTTGTCATCCCCATCCTATGGGTAGTCGCTATCGTCGTCGTCCGGGGAGCGGGTGCGATTAACTGGGAGTTCTTGACCACTATGCCGCGCAACGGGATGCGGGAGGGTGGCATACTTCCCGCTATCGTCGGGACGCTGTTATTGACTTTAGGAACCGCCTTGGTAGCGATCCCTATGGGAGTGGGCGGGGCCATTTATCTGGCCGAGTATGCCCGGGATACCTGGCTCACCCGGGCCATCCGGCTGGCGATCATTAATCTAGCAGGTATCCCATCGGTGGTGTACGGGTTGTTCGGGTTGGGCTTATTCGTTCTGTTCCTCCATTTCGGCACCTCTGTCCTCGCTGGCTCGTTAACGCTCGCCATCATGACACTGCCCATCATCATCAGCACCTCGGAGGAGGCGTTGCGGTCTGTCCCGATGGAGTTTCGGACCGTCAACGCCAGCCTGGGAGGAACGCGATGGCAGGCAATTCGGAACATCGTTCTGCCGCAGGCGTTGCCGGGAATCGTCACGGGGGTCATCCTGGGATTACTGCGCGCGGCGGGTGAGACGGCTCCTATTCTATTCACCGTCGCCGCGTTTTACCTGCCCCGATTGCCCCGGTCGCCGTTCGACCCGACAATGGCCTTGCCCTATCACTTGTATGTCATCAGCACTCAGGTCCCTGGGATGCCGGAGAAGATCCAATATGGTACAGCCCTTGTCTTGCTGATCCTGGTACTCTCTATGAACGTGGTAGCGACGACGATCCGAAGCTACTTCCGTCGACGGCGGGAGTGGTGAGGGAGAGCCGCATGGAACGGGGGATGAAGGACGCGGTACGGATGGAGCGTAAGGCGTAGAAGATGAGAACAAGGCAGAGTGAGCCGAAGATCCGGATAGAGAATGTGAGTTACTCTTATGGGGGGAAACAGGCGCTACGCAACGTGACTTTGGACATCCCGGCTAATGCCGTCACGGTGTTCATTGGGCCAGCCGGAGGAGGAAAGACGACGTTATTGCGTCTGATCAATCGGCTGAACGATTTCGTTGACGGGACGGAGATGTCCGGGCGAATCCTGCTGGATGGGCAGGATATCTATGATCCTGACGTGGATGTGACGGCGCTGCGCCGTCGTGTGGGCATGGTTTTCGCTCTTCCCTTGCCCCTGCCGGGGACCATCCGTCAGAATGTCGAGTATGGACCGCGGCTTGCTGGCCTTCGTGACCGGGCGCGCCTGGATGAGCTTGTAGAGCGCAGCCTGAAGATGGCTGCCTTGTGGGACGAGGTGAAGGATCGGCTTGACAGCCCGGCTAGCGCGCTTTCTGGAGGACAGCAGCAACGACTATGTATCGCCCGAAGCTTGGCGTTGGAGCCGGAAGTCTTGTTGTTGGATGAGCCGACGTCTGGGCTGGATCCCATTTCTACTGGTAAGGTGGAGGAGGCACTCTACGAGTTGAAGCAGCGCTATACGATCGTGATCGTGCCTCATAGCGTACAGCAGGCAGCCCGCGTGGCGGACTATGCAGCGTTCTTCCTGATGGGCGAGATGGTGGAGTACCGGCCGGGCAGGGAGATATTTACGGTTCCGCACGATAAGCGGACGGAGGATTATGTCACCGGGCGGTTCGGATAGGTCATCTATGCCAAAGATACAAGTTGAGAATCTCTCTTTTTATTACGGTGACAAGCTGGCGTTATCTGATATCTCGATGGACATCGAGGACCGCCAGATCACGGCGTTGATCGGACCCTCGGGGTGTGGAAAGTCCACGTTCCTACGCTGTTTGAACCGGATGAATGATACCATTCCTCGCACCCGGGTGGAGGGCCGTATCTTGCTCGATGGGCAGGATATCTACGCCCCGGGTGTGGATGTCGTTGCCCTGCGGCAGCGCGTGGGGATGGTGTTTCAACGTCCCAATCCCTTTCCTCAGTCAGTCTACGATAATGTCGCGTTCGGCCCGCGCATTCTGGGCCTGCACAAAGGAAAGGCCGATTTGGATCGGGTCGTGGAGGAGAGCCTGCGGGGCGTCGCTCTTTGGGACGAGGTAAAGGACGATCTGCGCCAGGATGCCCTGAGCCTCTCGTTGGGACAGCAGCAGCGGCTGTGCATTGCCCGGGTGATCGCCGTAAAGCCTGAGGTGATCCTCATGGATGAGCCCT
Source organism: Anaerolineae bacterium (assembly GCA_021159845.1). Classification (GTDB taxonomy): domain Bacteria; phylum Chloroflexota; class Anaerolineae; order DUEN01; family DUEN01; genus JAGHDS01. The sequence goes on along the minus strand of JAGHDS010000122.1, from coordinate 5,184 downwards.
GTTCGGCCCTAGATCCGATCGCTACGTTGCGGATCGAGGACTTGATGCGCGTCCTCAAGGAGCACTATACGATCATCATTGTGACTCATAATATGCAGCAGGCCGCGCGGGTTTCCGACTGGACGGGGTTCTTCTGGCTGGGAAAGCTGGTCGAGTTCGGCCCGACGGAGCAGATCTTCACACACCCACGGGAGAAATTGACGGAGGATTACATCACCGGGCGGGCCGGGTAGGGTTGGTCACTTTTCCCAACTTGGTCAAATCGGCCGATTGGGTGTAATCTGTAGACTGTCCTCAGGCGGGATGGCGTGAAATCCGTTGGCTATCCCATCACCGAGCATACCCTCGTTGCCCTCATGGCGGAGGAGGCGTTGTGAACCTAGCCCGCACACTCTACACGTTGCAGACGATTGAATTGGATCTGGCGGCTAAGAGTAAGCGCGTGCAGGAGATTCAGTCCTCTTTGGGGGAGACCCAGGCCCTGCGATCCGCTCGCACCGCGCTGGAGCAGGCTGAGGCGGAGCTGAACCGCTGGCGTGTCCGGCAACGTGATTTGGAACTGGAAGTGCGCTCGCTGGAGCAGCACATCAGGGACGCAGAGCGACAGCTCATGAGCGGGCGAGTACGCAATCCAAAAGAGCTTGAGGGTATGCAGGCCAACGTGCAATCACTGCGGCGTCGCCAGGAGCAGCTCGAGGATGAGTTGTTGGAGGCGATGGTGAATGTGGACGAGCAGACCAGCCATCGTGATGAGGTGCGAGCCCGTTATGAGCAGACGGAGGCCCAGTGGCGGGGTGAGCAAGAACGCCTGCGTACTGAGGTGGAGGAACTCCGACAGCTCATCACTCAGTTGACTGAGCAGCGGGAGCACATACGGGCGCAGCTGGATGCCGACGTGCTGTTCGAATATGATCACCTGCGCCAGCGGCGAGGTGGGTACGCCGTGTCCGAGGTGAAAGGGGAATCGTGCGGGGTTTGTGGCGTTACCCTGCCGACTAGCCTGGTCCAGGCTGCCCGACGCGGTGAGGAGCTGGTGCACTGTAGCAGTTGCGGGCGTATCCTTTACGCTCGCTAGCCTCTTCGGGGTGGATGAGAGGCATCCGTAGCTGGGCAACGCATATAGCACTCGGTTCCGGGCCGTATGGCCTAGAATGATCGTGCGCTTTGGCGCCCTCCGCCAGAACTCCCTCATCTTCTCGATGCTGCCCTCTATCAACACCGACAGTCATTGCGCCTCCTGCCCATTCGAAAATAGGATGCATGAAGCTACCATAGGCATAGGCTCTATCTCGACTTCATACCCGATTGGCGGAGTTACCGCATTAAACTGCCGTCCATTTTCATCGTTATGCGGTGTGCCACCGCTCATGGGGACTGCTCACCGTTTCCCTACTAGAACTTATTGTCATCTGGTGAGCGGTGTGGGTGAAGACACACTCAATACAGGCACCTGGACCCAAGTGCTTTGGCCGCGGATGGCCCTCATCCCCCAGATCTCCTTCTCCCAGCGGAGCGAATTGGGGGAGGGGGGACTACAGGGAGGCCAACAAGCCCTCGGCCCGTTTGGCTGCGGGACACACAACTTCGTGAGCCTCGATGCACGAGGATGCAGTGCAGCTACCCCCTTTTACCCCAACGGTGAACAATTACCAGACATGTCATGCTTGACAAGGACCATCCCCTGTGCTAGTATAGGTCCGATTAGGGCAAGGCGGCCTGATGTAGATGCTTTCTCTGCCTTGGTTTAGGGCCGCTTGTCCATATTTGAGGCCAGGAGTCCACTTCCCGGTTTGGCACTGTCGTGTCCCGCCCGTCACTGGTTCCACATATATTGTGGGGATGCGCCTGTTAAAGCCGGGGAACTGGCGGCTGGTACCCGCTTAAGCCGCACTTAGCTTAAAAACACTTGGAAAGGGAGGGCCTACCTCTTGGGGTAATCCGAGATCCTGTATTTTATTTTGGCGCGCTCCCTTTCTCTCTTTTCCATAAGACGCATACGTCACCCAGTGCATCATTGAGGTTGATGCATATTTGGGCGCATTGGGTGGAGATTTTTTCTCTTAGTCTGTCCCCTCAGGGGTAGTGGCTTGGCTGTTGTGTAAGTGGGGACGGCTGTTTTATAAGGCTTGGTCACCCCTTGATCGTGGAGGAGGATTGCATGGATACGTTGCTTGAGGTGAAGGACTTGCGCACTCAGTTCTTCACCCAGGACGGTGTGGTACATGCTGTGAACGGCATCTCCTATGAGCTTCATAGGGGGGAGACGCTGGCTATTGTGGGAGAAAGCGGATGCGGTAAGAGTGTCAGCGTGCTCTCTTTGATCCGGCTCATTCCGCAGCCCCCAGGTAAGATCGTCGGCGGGGAGGTATGGTTTGATGGGCAGGATTTGTTGAAGCTCGACGAGGACGACCTGAGGAGGATCCGTGGTAATCGTATCGCGATGATCTTTCAGGATCCGATGACCTCTTTGAATCCTGTGTTGACCATTGGCCAACAGGTGGAAGAGGCGCTGCAGTTGCATTTAGGGATGAGCAAGCATCAGGCGCGTCAACGCTCCATCGAACTGCTTGAGATGGTGGGCATTCCGGATGCGGCCGCTCGTATTGATGATTACCCCCACCAATTCTCCGGCGGTATGCGCCAGCGTGTAATGATCGCTATGGGGCTCTCCTGCAATCCTGAGATTCTCATCGCTGATCAGCCGACTACGGCCTTAGACGTGACCATTCAGGCTCAGATCGTCGATCTGGTTAAGCGCCTGAAGAATGAAGTCGGGATGGCTATCATCTGGATTACTCATGACTTGGGCGTGGTCGCCGGGCTGGCTGAGCGTGTCATCGTGATGTATGCTGGGTATATCGTCGAGGAGGCTGAGGTCAATGACCTGTACGCTGACCCCCGACATCCCTACACGTTGGGACTGTTGCGCTCAATCCCGAGATTGGATAGGGTGAGACAGGAGAAATTGCAGCCGATTGAGGGACTGCCTCCCGATCTTCTGGATCCTCCGAAAGGGTGTCCATTTGCACCAAGATGCAAGTATCGTATCGATCGTTGTTGGGAGGAGAATCCTCCTTTGCGAGTGGTGGCGCCAAACCATCGCGCGGCGTGTTGGATAGACGTAACGGATGTAACGGGAGCGCAAGATTGATGGCAGAGACGAGAGGGAATAACCGTAACGGAGATGTCTTGCTGCGAGTTGAAGGCTTGAAGATGCATTTCCCCATTACGCAGGGCATTATTTGGCAGCGTCAAGTGGGGAGCATCAAAGCGGTAGATGGCATTGATTTCTATATCAATAGCGGCGAGACGTTGGGGTTGGTGGGAGAGTCTGGCTGTGGTAAATCAACTACCGGCCGGGCGATTCTCCAGCTGTATCGGCCGACAGCAGGGCATGTTTACTTTCAGGGTGTGGATCTGACCCAGATGAAGGGGGAGCAACTGCGTCGGCAACGTCGGAAGATGCAGATGATCTTCCAAGACCCGTATGCTTCTTTGAACCCGCGTATGACGGTTGGGAACATTGTCGGCGAACCGCTGGAAGTGCATAACATCGCGCGGGGTAAGGAGAAACGCGAGCGGGTGATGGAGCTGCTCCGAGTGGTGGGGCTGAATCCCTATTTCGTGAACCGTTATCCGCACGAGTTTTCGGGCGGCCAACGGCAGCGGATTGGCATCGCGCGCGCCCTGGCGGTGAATCCGGACTTTATCGTGTGTGATGAGCCCATCTCGGCGCTTGATGTCTCGATTCAAGCTCAGATCGTCAATTTGCTGGAAGAGCTGCAAGAGCAGTTCGGTTTGACTTACCTCTTCATCGCTCATGATCTCTCCGTGGTTCGTCATATCTCCGACCGGGTGGCTGTGATGTACCTGGGCAAGTTGGTGGAGATGACGGATCGCGATACCTTGTATGAGAATCCTCTGCATCCTTACACCGAGGCGTTGCTGTCCGCCGTGCCGATCCCGGACCCCCAGGTTGAGGCAAAGCGCAAGCGGATTATCTTGGAGGGCGATGTGCCCAGCCCGGCGAATCCTCCGAAGGGGTGTAATTTCAATACGCGTTGTCCTCGTGCGATGGATATTTGTTTTGAGGAAGAGCCGCCCTTCAAGGATGTCGGCGATGGGCATTATGTGGCTTGCTTCCTGTACGAGTGAGTGGGAATAGCTCCTTGGGCTGGTTAGGGGTGTCCACGGCCACCTCATGTTTTGGCGTCTCTGAGCTGTGGGCAACGATGTCTGTAGCTAGAGAGGAGGTGGTGCGGCGTTTGTTCTCGGGGCATGATGTTTTTTGTCAGTCTCGCCGACTGGCGTTCAGCAGTCCGATGAGTTAGCAGCAGTCATAGGAGGTGACTATGTTATACAAGAGATGGGCGGTTTTGGCTGCTGTGCTCGTAATCGCGAGCATGGTTCTAACAGCCTGCCCTTCTGGGGCGCCGTCGACTCCAGAGAAGGAGATCGTTAAAGAGACCGTTGTTGTCACCAAAGAGGTGGTGAAAGAGGTCGTCAAGGAGGTCGTCGTTACACCGACGCCGGCGCCGGTGACCTTCAATTCTCCCGATCCAAAAACTATGGTGGTGGCGACCATCGGTGATCCGGAGACGTTGGACCCGGCCTTGAACTACGAGACGGCGGGGGCCAACATCATTCAGAATGTTTACGAAACATTGATCTATTATAAGAAGGGAGATGCTACTTCCTTCGTGCCGCAGTTGGCCACCGATTGGAAGGTCTCGGACGACGGGAAGACCTACACCTTCACGATTCGCAAGGGTGTGAAATTCCACAACGGTGATGAGCTGACCCCTGAGGACGTGGCCTATTCGTTCCAGCGGGGCCTGTTGCAGGGTGGCCCGGACTCGCCGCAGTGGCTGCTCACCGAGCCGTTCTTCGGTGTGGGGACTTACGACATCGCCGATCTGATCGATCCCGACCTGGAGGGTGATCCTGAAGGGTTGCAGGCCGCTGATCCCGAGAAACTGCAGTCCGTATGCCAGCAGGTGAAAGATGCTATCGTTGCTGACAACGAGAACTGGACCGTTACGTTCCACCTGGCCCAACCGTGGGGCCCGTTCCTGGCTACCATCGCCCAGGGTTGGGGCAGCGTCATGGACAAAGATTGGGTGATCAAGAATGGCGGCTGGGATGGCGACTGCGCGACGTGGGCTAAGTACTACGGCGTGACCT
>JAGHDS010000480.1 GCA_021159845.1 Anaerolineae bacterium | reverse complement strand
GTCGGGTCAGGTCCCGCGCCATTCACATCTCCGCAAGTTATTCAGGATCAGAGAACAGAGCCGGCGGCCGGTGGGCCAACCCAACCATGTCACTGACCCGCTCGTAACCATGATCAGCCATGAACTCCGCCATCTCCCTGGCAATCTGCCCCAGCGTCCCCACGCCGCCCCAGAACACGGCCGAGCCCACTCCCACAGCGCTCGCGCCCGCCATGATCATCTCGATCGCATCGGCACCACTGCTCACCCCACCAATGCCGATGATGGGGATGGAAACCGCCTCATAGCAACGATACACAGAACGCACAGCGATAGGTTTAATCGCCGGGCCGGAGATCCCCCCCTCCCGGTTCGATAGAACAGGACGGGCCGCCTCAATATCAATGACCATGCCAGATACCGTATTGATGGCGGCAATGGCATCCGCTCCCGCATCCTCCACCGCCCGGGCGATGATAGCGATGTCCGTCACATTAGGCGAGAGCTTGACGATGACGGGGATATCCGTGGCCGCCTTCACCGCCCGGGTCACCGCAGCCGCCGTCTCCGGAGCGGAGGCAAAGGGTGCCCCGAACTCGTGGGCCACGTTCGGGCAGGAAATATTCACCTCCAGCAGATCTGGTTCCGCTGAGCTCAACGTCTCCGCCACCCGGGCGAACCCATCCACCGTCTCGGCGAAGATACTGCCGATGATAGCCACATCCGTATCCGCCAAGCGGCGGCGTGTCTCCCGCAGGATCTCCACCTGAGCCTCCACGCCGGGGTTGGCCAACCCCACCGCGTTTAGAAAGCCCGGCCCCCACTTGATCACCGTCGGGTTGGGATGTCCTGCTCGCGGCTGAGAGCTGCACGACTTGCTGGTCACCGCGCCAGCGCCACCGCGGCCCACCCGCTCCATCAAGGCTGCCTCGGTTCCCAAAATACCAGAGGCCAGAATCACCGGGTTGGGCAGATGAACGCCACACAGATCGACGGTGAGATCCACGCCAGAATGGCTGCTCATCCCTTGCCCTCCGCCAGATACGCCCGCACTTCCTGCGCCTGCTCGGCAGTAATGCGGCCCGCATCAACCAACACGGCTAGCATCTCGCTCAGACGCATCACAGCGTGAGCAGTGATCCCCTCCGCAGCCAAATTCTCCACCCCACCCTGCTCCCGATCGATGAGGACCACGGCATCGGTAACCTGAAGCCCCGCGTCACGTAGCGTCCTCACAGCGTCCAATACACTGCCGCCGCTGGTGATCAGGTCCTCAACGATTACAACTCGCTCGCCAGCTCCGTAAGCACCCTCGATCCGCCGTCCCAGCCCATGTTGCTTGGCCTCCTTGCGCGGGTAGACCATCGGCCGGCCAAGCAGTTGCCCAACAACGGTGGCAATGGGCAACGCCCCATAGGGCACACCAGCGATCCGATCGAAGTGGAGCCCCCGCAGTCGATCCGCATACGCCTGCGCGGCCATGCGCAGCGCCCCGGCATCGCTGACCAACAGCCGCAAATCGATATAAACGGGCGACGTCCGTCCGGAAGCCAGTGTAAACTGGCCGAACTTCACCGCGCCCAGATCATATAGACGTAAGATCAACGGGCGCAAAGCAGCCAGCGTCGTTGGAACCGGTGCGGTGGAGATGACCTCGCGGGCGGCGTTGATGGCGTCACGCAGCTCCAGCGCTGCTTCCCGCGGGCTATCCGCCAGTGCGATGCCCCGGGAGACGTTGATGATCACGCCCAGCCCATCCGGCCGTAAAGCAGCGCGCAAGGCCGCATCCAAATCCCCTCCCTGCGCACCCACGCCGGGCACCAGTAGCCACGTATCCGGCGCGGCTGCGCGCACGGCCGCCAACGCCTGCGGATACGTAGCCCCCACCACCAGCCCGATATTATCATGATCCGTCCAGTGCGGAGCGCGCTCCGCCACATGCAGGTACAACGGGCGGCCGTCCACCAACAAAGTCTGTAAGTCAGCCGCGCCAGGGTTGGACGTGTGGCAGAGGACAAACACCCCTCGATCGGCATAGCGCGAAAAAGGACGAACGCTATCCTCGCCCAGATAGGGACTAACGGTAACCGCCTCCACGCCCAGGCGCTCGAAAATCGCTCGGGCGTAAGCCTCGGCGGTGGAGCCGATATCACCCCGCTTGGCGTCCAAGATCACCGGGATGTCATCTGGGATGGCAGCCAACGTCCTGCGCAGCGTCTCCAGGCCATCATCCAATGCCTCATAAAAGGCGATGTTGGGTTTATAGCAGCAGGCGAGATCCAATGTGGCGTTGATGATCTCCCAGTTCCATGCCAAAATCGGGTTCGTGGCTTCCCGGAAGCGGTCGGGCAAGCGGGCCGGATTGGGGTCCAGCCCCACACAGAGCAACGATCGATTGCGGTGTGCGATGTCCACGAGCTTATCGAAAAACGTTGACGGCACAGGTCCTCCCATCCAGCTCTGACGCAGAAAGGATTTCGCCATTCGTGTAGAAGCCGGGGAACTCGCCTTCCCCGGCTTCTACTCACACCACAAAACGGATGCTCGGTCTCAATACTTCCCCCAGCAATCCCTTTCCTGAGGATCAATACAGGAACATGGGCATTCCCAAATGATCGCGCACCTTCGGTCGATAGCGCTCGACATCATACAGGTTCTCCACGTCCACCCGCTTCGTCCCCGTCATGATGTACTCGATGGGCACGGTGGTGTATTTGCCTTCCTGCAGCGCGACCATCTTACCGGTCTCCCCATTCAGCACGAGCTGCATAGCCAGGTTACCATAAGAGAGCGCCACCATGCGATCCAGGGAATCCGGGGCACCGGAACGCATCAGATACGCCAATTGCTGATACATAATATTCTGCCCAGTGCGCTGCTTGATCTCCTCCGCCGTGATTAAGCCAATACCACCCAGCTTGCGATGGCCGTAGGCATCCGCCTCACCGCGCTCGACGATCTCCCCACCTTCCATCACGGCACCCTCCGAGATGGTCATGATAGCATAATTGGAGGGGTTATTACGCTTATCCTCTAACAGGAATTCGCAAAGCTTATCGATGTTAAACGGCACCTCCGAAATGATCGCCCGATCCACATCCGCCAGGTAAGCACTGATCAGGCTAGTCTCGCCGGAATTGCGGCCGAATAGCTCGACGATGCCGATACGTTCGTGCGATCCCACAGACGTACGCATGTTCGTGATCATCTCCACGCTGCGGGTGATGGCGGTGGAGAAGCCAATGCAGTAATCCGTGCCAAACACATCATTGTCCATCGTCTTGGGAATAGCCACAGCCGGCACCCCTTCCTTATCCAGGCGCGCCGTGTAGCTGAGTGTATCGTCACCGCCGATAGTGATCAACACGTCGATGCCCAGATGCTCGATCACTTTCAAGACATAATCGGTATAGTCCATCGTCCCCGATTCGTCTACCGGCTTCCCCCAGGAGGAGTTCTTCAAAAAGCCTGGGATAGCCTTAGGGGCCACCTTTTGCGGATTCGTTCGGGACGTATGCAAGAAGGTGCCCCCAGTGCGATCAATGGTGCGCACATCGTTGCGGTGCAGCTCACGGACATAGTAATCATGTGTGGACGGTTCATCCAGGTTATAGTAGAGGAGGCCAGCCCAACCGCGCCGGATGCCCAGCACGCGATAATCCGCCTCCAACGCCCGCAACACAACCGCCTTCATGCAAGGATTCAACCCAGGGACATCGCCCCCACCCGTCAGGATACCAAGAGTCTTTTTTCTCATAAGCCTCACCTCACGTTAGATATAGTGGACCAGAGAATCCCGCTTGTAGTAACTATGCCTTACCCAGCACGGCTGCCAGAAGCGCCATGCGGATATACATCCCGTTCACCATCTGCCGGAAGTATGCCGCCCTCGGATCCGCATCCACGGCATAGCTGATCTCTCCCACCCGGGGAAACGGATGCATGACGATCATCTTCTCCTTTGCCAGGGCCATCAGCTCCGGATCGACGATATAATAATCCTTTACCATCTCATATTGGCTCAGATCCGTGAACCGCTCCTTCTGCACGCGGGTCACGTACAGCACATCCACATCCTTGATAACATCATGGATATCTTGAGTCTCCGTGTAATCCAGCCCGGCCTCGCGCACCTCCTCCAGGATCTCGGGAGGCATCCTCAGGATCTCGGGTGAGACGAAGTACAGGTCCGTGTTGTACAAACAGAGCAGGCGGGTCAACGAGTGCACCGTTCGACCGTACTTCAGATCTCCCACCATAGCCACCTTCAACCCGTCAATCCGCCCCAGCTCCTCCCGGATCGTGAAGAGATCGAGCAGAGCCTGGGTCGGGTGCTCGCCCACACCATCACCGGCGT
>JAGHDS010000393.1 GCA_021159845.1 Anaerolineae bacterium | reverse complement strand
GTCTTAGCGGATGCGTATTTCCCTGGTTGGAAGGCCTACGCGCGTTTGAGCGGGGAGGCGTCGTCTGAGGAGACTGAGCTTTCGATCTATCGGGCGTATGGCAATTTCCGGGCTGTGGAGCTGAAGCCGGGGCGGTGGGTCGTGCGTTTCAAGTACACGCCGATGTCTTTTAAGCTTGGCGTGTATGTGTCCTTTTTGTCGGGGGTGACGCTCTTCCTGGCGGCGGGGTGGTGGGCCTGGGGACGGTTTTACCGGGAGAGCTCCGGCGAGGGGGCCGAGGTCCGCCGCGTGGCGAAGAACAGCCTCGTCCCGATGGGCCTGTCCCTGGTCAACAAGGGAATTGACTTCGCCTTTGCCATGCTGCGGCTGCGGATCCTGAACCCGGCCGGTGAGGGATCCTACACTTTTGCCATCAGTTTCTATGCCTTCTTCGAGATCCTGGTTCGTTTTGGGCTGGGAACCTTCCTGACCCGGGAGGTGGCGCGCGACCGCGAGCGGGCGGATCGATATCTGGGAAACGTCGTCGCTTTGCGGGTGGTTCTGTGGTTGGCTGCGTTGCCGTTGATGGCGCTGGTGGGAGTGGCCTACCACGTTTGGGGCGGGTTAACGCCGCAGGAAGCCCAGGCTATTGCTTTGTTTGCTGTTGCCTTATTGTTTGCCGGAATGGCGGATGCGATCAGCGCCGTCTTCTATGCCTATGAGCAGATGGAATACCCGGCCGGGGTGGCCTCCGCCATCGCCGTTGGGAAGGTTGCCTTAGGGGCGCTCGTGTTGCTGCCCCCGCTGAGCTGGGGGTTCGTGGGGCTGGCCGGCGTTTCGGTGGTGATGAATCTGCTACAGACGTTATGGCTGTACCTTCTCCTTCGCCGGACGCTGTTTGCACCTCAGGTGCAGGTGGATCGCTCTCTGCAGCAGGAGATGCTTTACGAGTCCTGGCCTCTGATGCTTAATCACTTACTGGCGACCATCTTCTTCCGCATCGATGTCTGGATCCTGAAGCCGTTTAGTGGGGCCGGGGCGGTTGGGCTGTACGGGGCAGCCTATAAGTACATCGACGGGCTGAACGTCATTCCCTCCTATTTCACGATGGCCATTTTCCCGTTGATGTCCCGGCTGGCGCGAGACTCGCACGAGTCGATGGTGCGGGCATACGTCCTGGCATTACGGTTGTTGCTCGTGGTCAGCCTGCCCATCGCGGTGACGACGACGTTCATCGCCCGGCCGTTGATCCTGATACTGGGTGGGGAGAAGTTCCTGCCGGGTTCGGCATTGGCCTTGCAGATCCTCATTTGGTCCATCCCGATAGGGTTCATCAACAGCGTGACACAGTACGTGCTGATCGCAGTGGATCAGCAACGCTTTCTGACGAAGGCTTTCATCGTCGGCGTTGTGTTTAACATGGTAGCGAATCTGGTCTTCGTGCCGCGTTATAGCTATCTGGCCTCGGCGGTGATCACGATCCTCTCCGAGTTCTCTCTCCTCGTTCCCTTCTATTATGCCGTGCGGCGGTACGTGGCGCCGATTCCATGGTTGGACGTGATCTGGCAGCCTGCCGTGGCCGCAGGTGTGATGGGAGCGGTGTTCGTGGTGGTGGCTGGGTGGTCGTTGGTCGGATCGGTGGTCCTGGGCGTCCTGGCTTACGGGATGGCGCTGGTTGCCGTCGGCTTGTTCCGGCAGCCGGATGTGGCTGCCCTGTTGCGTGGCTTGCCGTGGAAAAGGTGGGCGCGCAGCGCGAATGGAGCGGCCCCATCGGCCGCCCCGTGATGTCCTCTTGAGCGATATCTCGGGTGTGCCTAGGAATTGTCGCCTTTTGTTGCCTCGCGGGAGGATGACTCTGCGCTGGTAAGACGGGATAGCCATTCCTCAGTGCGGCGATTAGAGGTCGAGCGTTCTGTTCCCACCGGAGACGGTTCTCCAGCGGTCATGTGGAACTCGCCGTTGTAGAAGCCGCCCTCTTGCACGATCAACCGGCGAGCGGTCACGGTAGCCTCGACCTGGCCGGATGGCATGATCTGGAATGTATCTTGGCAGATGACCTCGCCCTTGAGTTCCCCAGCGACGGTGACATTACGGGCTGTGATCTTGGCATTCACGCGAGCGCCCTTGACGACGGTGAGCGTGCCCTGGCATTCGATCTCTCCCTCGGCTACCCCTTCGATCCGCAGATTCTGCTTCGTCTGGTATAAGCCGTTGAAATGGGAATCGCGATCGACCAGGCTCTCGCTTGCAGGACGCTCGGCAGTCGGAGCGGTCCTCATTGTTGTTTGTGTCTCAGGTAAAGAAACCATCGCCTTATCTCCCCTCACGTGTCATTACGAAGCGGCAGTTCACCGTAGAACCTTCCTCTACGACCAGGATGGATGTGTTAATCTCCCCTTTGATGCTGCCGCTGGGTGTGACCCGGAACCGGTTTTGGCAAACGATCTCACCATCGAATGAACCAGAGACAATGACATTGTTCGCCTTGAGCTGGCCTTGAGCCTGGGCATTGCGCTCGATCAAAATAGTCTCCTTGGCCTCGATCTCGCCCTCGAAGACGCCCTCGATCAGCACATTGCCCTCGGAGTAGAGCGTGCCGGAAAGCCGCGTGTTCTTGTCTATGATGGCAGCGGCATCGCGCGGGAACCCGGAGGAAGTCAGCTGGGAGGCGGTGGGAGAGGTAGATGGCGTTGTGATGGGGATCTCCGCACCACGCGCCGGGGCTGACGTGGATGTTGTTGACGGAGAGGACAGTTGAG
>JAGHDS010000084.1 GCA_021159845.1 Anaerolineae bacterium | reverse complement strand
CTCCTGGCGCAGGAGGCGGAGGCGTTACTCCAATCCAGGGCAGGGATCCGCCTTGCGGTCAGGGCCTGGGCACATTTCTGGGCTCGCAGTGTGAAGCTGGCGCTGTTAGCATGGTTCCCTCTGCTCGCCGCGTGGTTGACAACCCCACTCCTCTCCAGCGTCGAGGTTCCTCTTATAGTTTGGTTTGGGCTGGCTGCCGATATGGTGGCGCTTCTCGTTTTGGTAGTACTCTATCTCTATGCCTTCCCCGTGCTGGCGCTGTATGATGTGGACTGGTATACGGCCCTCCGCAGCGCTTTGATTCTGTCCAGTCGTCATATTCGTAACTCGCTTGGCTTGCTCGCTATGGGCGTGTTGTTCGCTTTCGCCGTCTTCTATATCAGCCCAGGGTTACTCTTCATCCTCCCCGCCGTGTGGGGCGCTTTTATCATCAACAATTGCAGGATGGTTGTAGACGAGGAGACGGCGGAAGAGGACGAGTGATGCGTTCGCCAGTTCCATGTTGGGGGTCACGGCGGTCGATGACGCCGCAGTGCGAGCAGACTGTCTCCGAATCTCGCATTCGTGATAATGGGGGGAGATCATGAGAATGGATTCGCAAGTGTCCTGGCCGGTATTGACCCACTACGAGGGAGCACGACTCCAGGAGATTGCCTTTCCTCTAGGGGGCATTGGCACGGGAACGATCTCGTTGGGAGGTCGAGCTGAGCTACGTGACTTCGAGATATTCAACCGCCCGGCCAAAGGCCTCACGCCGTATTACTCATTCTTTGCCCTGCGTGCCCAGGTGGAGGGAAGCACCCCGGTCACACGCGTGCTGGAAGGGGTGATCCAACCGCCGTACAGTGGCAGCTGCGGTGTTGAAAATCCCACAGCGGGGCTTCCCAGGATGCGCAACGTGGCCCTGGACGCGGCCTACCCCTTTGCGCGATACACGCTCAGCGACCCCAACGTGCCTCTAACCGTTTATTTGGAGGCCTTCAACCCGCTGATTCCGCTGGATGTCGATCGTTCCAGCTTGCCCGTTGCTATCCTGCGCTACGTGCTGGTCAACCCGGGCGATAAGCCGGTGCAGGCCAGTATTGCGGGCAGCCTGTTGAACTGCATCGGCATGGAGGATTGCTCCTGTAGGACCGGCCCGTCGGTTGCCCCTGGAGCGCTGCGTAACCTGTTGGGTGGTAATGTTAACGAGGTGCGTCGGGGAATGGCTGGCGATGGCACGGTGCTTCACGGGCTGCTCATGCGCTCCGAGCGTGTGTCGCCCCGTACTCCCCAGGATGGTACGATGGCGCTCGTCGTGTTGGCCGAGGAGGCGTCCTGGCGACGTACCTGGGGACCCACGCACTGGAATCGTCATCTACTCACCTTCTGGGACGATTTCAGCTCGGATGGCCGCTTCGATGATCCGGCGGAAGTTCCCCCCAGCCCAGACGGTGAGGGACAGATCGGCTCGTTGGGGACGACGGTTCGAGTGGAGCCACACGGCCGGGCGGTGGTGACCTTCCTGATCAGCTGGCACTTTCCGCATCGCACGGCAGCCGGCTGCGGATGGCGTACGACGGCCCCGGATGGGGGGTGGGTGGGCAACGAGTATGCTCGGCACTACGCTGACGCTTGGGATGTAGCCTTGAAGGTGGCGCCGCAGCTCCCCCAACTGGAAGAGGAAAGCCTGCGCTTCGTGCGGGCGTTTGTCTCCGCCGACCTGCCTCAATCGGTTAAGGAGGCGGCGCTGAACAACCTTTCCACCCTGCGCACTCAGACCTGTTTCCGCACCGCGGATGGGAACTTCTTCGGCTTTGAGGGCTGCTGTGATGGTGAAGGGTGTTGTTTCGGCTCGTGTACGCACGTGTGGAACTACGAGCAGGCGACCGCGTTCGTCTTCCCCGAGTTGGCTCGCAACATGCGCGAGCTGGAGCTGGAACACGGGACGTTAGAGAACGGGATGAACTGCTTCCGCCTGACCCTGCCCCTGGGAGAGGATCCCTGGGTGCACGCGGCCGCGGATGGTCAGATGGGTGTGGTGATGAAGTGTTACCGTGAGTGGCAGCTTAGCGGGGACGACGGGTTCCTGTCTCGCCATTGGCCGACGATCAAATCGCTGATCCAGTACTGTTGGCTGCCGGGCGGCTGGGACGCGGATCAGGATGGGGTCATGGAGGGCATCCAGCATAACACCTACGACGTCGAGTTCTTCGGCCCCAACCCGCTGACGGGGATCTGGTATCTGGGTGCCCTGCGGGCTGGTGAGGAGATGGCTAAGGCAGTTGGGGACACGGAATTCGCCCGGAAGTGCCGCCAGCTCTTTGAGCGGGGCAGCGCGTGGGTTGACGCGCATCTCTTCAACGGCGAGTATTATGTTCAGGAGATTCGCACGCCCGCCAGCCTTGAGGAGACGCGGCCAGAGCTGCGAGTCGGGATGGGGGAGACAGACCTGGCCGACCCGGACTTTCAGTTGGGTAGCGGCTGCCTCGTCGACCAGTTGGTGGGGCAATACATGGCGCATGTCGTGGGATTGGGGTACCTGCTGAGGCCGGAAAATGTGAAAACGGCGCTGCGCTCCCTGTTCCGATACAATTTCCGTCGCGACCTTCACGAGCACTGGAATGTCATGCGCACCTTCGCCTTGGCGGATGAGAGCGCTCTGCTCATCTGCACGTGGCCCCACGGCGATCGTCCCAAGGTTCCGTTCCCCTATTTCAGCGAGGTGATGACCGGTTTCGAGTACCAGGCTGCTGCGCACATGATCTTCGAGGGGCTGGTGGATGAGGGCCTCGCTGTGATCGACGCCATACGGGCCCGGTTTGATGGCCATCGACGCAATCCATGGAATGAGCAGGAGTGTGGCCATCACTACGCCCGGGCGATGGCGAGTTGGGCAGCCTTACTGGCCCTTAGCGGGTTCCATTACTCTGCCGTCTCGGGATCGTTGGAGCTGGCGCCGCGTTGGAAGCCGGAGAACTTCCATTCGATTTGGACGATTCCCAGCGGCTGGGGAACGGTCGCCCAGGTGGTGCGGGGAAGTGAGCAGCTTGTGCAATGGGAGGTCCAGTCGGGCGAGCTCCTCGTGCGAGTCATGCGGTATGAGGTTCCCCAGGGAACGCGGGTGAGCGGGATAAAGGTGCACGTGGCCGATCAGCCGGTCGCGAGCGAGTCCAGGCAAGACGGAAAGACTGTCGAGCTCATCCTCTCTCGCCCGGTACGTGTCTCAGCAGGCCGATCCCTGGCGGTACACATCGATCTGGCCTCCGAGGAAGCGGGTAATAGTGACCCGTGAACCGCTATCGTTCCGTGCGAAGGCGATCAGCTCCATAATTGAGGAGGAGTCCTTATGGTTAAGTCCGTCTCGCGCCAACGCAAAGTCTATCGAGGTGAGTCTCTACGTGCCATTGCTATGCCGTTAGGTGGTATTGGCACCGGAACCATTGCTCTATCCGGTGATGGTTCCTTACGTCAATGGCAGATCCATAATCAGGCGAACCATGTAGCTTGTGTCCCGCATTCCTTCTTCGCCGTCTGGACGCGGCGCGATCTTCCACCTGAGGAGCCGGTTACTCGCGTGCTTCAGTCGGATGCTCTGTACGATACTGAAGGGCCGACGCCACCGCCGACGTCTAACGACCACCTGGTCCCTCCAGCACACCGGAGGTTGTTGCAACAACTCCCGGGCGTCGAGACCACCGAATTCATCGGGGAATACCCTATCGCCGAGCTGAGGTATCGCGATTCGGCGCTGCCGCTTGAGGTGAGCATGGAGGCATTCAGCCCCTTCATCCCGCTGAACGCGAAGGATTCCGGTCTTCCTGCCATTCTCTTCCACATTACCGTAAGGAACCCAACCGACCACGTGATGCGGGCTTCTGTAGCCGCCACGCTTCAGAATGCGGTCGGCTGGGATGGGGTCGATCCGATCGTCGATACCGAGTGTGCCCGCTACGGTGGCAACTTCAATACGTTGGTTCGGCTGCAAGGCATGACCGCCATTCACATGCAGACGAGCCGTCTATCTGAGGAGGATAGCGGCTATGGCAGCATGGCGCTGGCGGCCCTGACCCCAGATGCCACGTATCTGACGCAATGGGATGACCTGAACGCTTTGTGGGCCGACTTTAGCTCGGATGGCCGGCTGGGCAACGTGACTGATAGCACCCCCAGCCCCGCGGGTCGTACCTGGAATGGCGCCCTGGCCGTGCCTTTCTCGCTTGGCCCGGGCGAATCCCGATCGGTGACGTTTATCATCGCATGGTACTTCCCCAACCGCTACGTCAACTGGTCACAGCGGCCATTTTTCGGCTTCGAGGATGAGAAAAGTAAGTTCTGGTTGGGGAATCAGTACAACAACTGGTTCCAGTCGGCGCTCGACGTGGCGGAATACATCCGGGATAACCATGATCGGCTGACCGAGCAGACGCGCCTGGTCCGGGATACATTCTATGACACGACGCTTCCCTATCCGTTGATCGACGCGATCACTGCTCAGATGAGCGTCATCCGTACACCGACTTGCTTTTGGACGGAGGACGGCCGGTTCTTCGGCTTTGAGGGATGTCATGGTGCCTCCACTTACCACGCTGAGCCCATCGGTGGGTGTTGCCCTCTGAACTGCACTCACGTATGGAACTATGAGATGGCGCTGGCCCGGCTGTTCCCGGCGCTGGAGCGAACCATGCGCGAGACGGAATGGTTCGTTCAGCAGCATCCATCCGGCTACCTGCCACATCGGGTGCCGCTCCCCACGTACCTGCCGCGCCCCTGGGGCCGCGACATCGGCGGCCCGGCTCACCCGGCGTTGGATGGGCTGCTGGGGGCCATCCTGAAGACGTATCGCGAGTATCGCGCGTGCGGCGATCGGGAGTGGCTGGTGAGGGTCTGGCCCTCCGTAAAGAAGGCGCTGGAATATGTCTGGACGGAACATGATCCGGGCCGGGATGGTGTCATTGAGGGCGAGCAGCCGAATACGTACGATATCTCCATCTACGGTGTCAACACGTTCATTGGCACGTTGTACCTGGCCGCGCTGCGCGCTGTCGAGGTCATGGCGCGCCTGCAGGGGGAAGAGGAACTGGCCGTCGAATGCCGGGCGGTCTACGAGCGCGGCCGGGCGATCTTGGAGCAGCGGCTATGGAACGGTGAGTACTACATCCAGGATGTTGATCTGGGGAAGTACCCGGAGCAGAATTGGGGCATTGGATGCCACTCGGATCAATTACTGGGGCAGTGGTGGGCACATGTGTTGGACCTGGGGCATGTGTTGGAGCCAGAACACGTGCGGCAGGCGGCCCTCTCCATCTACCGGTATAACTTCCGGGAGCATTTTCGCGATCATAAGCAGCAGCCGCGCGTTTTCGTCACCGAGGACGACCAGGGCTTGCTGAACTGCACCTGGCCCAAAGGGGGCCGGCCAGAGCTGCCCACCCTCTACTCGGATGAGGTGTGGACCGGGATCGAGTACGAGGTGGCGGGGCTCCTATTGTACGAGGGAGAGGTCGAGGCTGCTCTACGTATCGTGGAGGCCACGCGGACTCGTTACGATGGCCGGAAGCAGAACCCGTGGAACGACATCGAGTGCGGCGACCACTACGTGCGGGCGATGGCGTCGTGGGCGTTGTTGGAGGCCGCGTCGGGGTATCATTATGATGCGAGCACGGCCGAGATTGGGTTCGCCCCGGTGATCACGCCGGAACACTTCCGGGCCCCCTTTGTCGCCCGCGATGGATGGGGTAGCTTCTCTCAGGAGGCCCGGGATGGCGCTCAGGAGAGTGAGATACGGCTGGCTTATGGCTCCCTGCATATCAAGCGTCTATGCCTGAGCACGCGATCTATGGTACAATCTGCCTCAGCGTCGATAGACGGTCACCCGATACCTGTCTCGTTGCATCAGCAGGACGTTGGCGTGGTGGTCGTCTTCCCTGAACCTGTGGCGCTTGAGGCTGGACAGGTTTTGAGTATCAGGCTGGAATCGCGATAGACATCGCTGCACGGGGCTGAGGGCTGTGGCACAACGGAGCTGGGCAGCCCTCGGCCCCGCAGACTACATGAGCAGGAGCGCGCATCGGGAGTATGGAGCTTTACATCATTCGACATGGTCAATCGACCAACAACGCGTTGGCTGATCCGAAGGAGCGGGATCGCGACCCGTCCCTTACAGAGATTGGCTTTAAGCAAGCCGATTTCCTGGCTCGGTACCTCTCAGAGTCCATACAGGGCTACACACATCCACCAGTGAATCTTCCCATCACAAAGCTATATTGCAGTCCCATGCGCCGGGCATTGCAGACCGCCTGCCCTGTCGGGGAGGCATTGGGGCTTGCTCCGGAGGTGTGGATTGATATCCATGAGAGCGGCGGTATCTACCTGGATCACGGGGAGGAAGAGGGCGTTAGAGGATATCCTGGGATGACCCGCGGCGAGGTCCTCGCGGATTTCCCACATTATGTGTTGCCGGATGCACTGACGGAGGAAGGGTGGTGGAAAGGAGGGCGAGAGGACCAGGCAGCCTGCCATGCGCGGGCGATTCGGGTTGCTCATGCCCTCCAGGCGCGAGCAACCACCGATGAGCGCATCGCCCTGATCTCACACGGGGGATTCATTGACGCGTTGATTAAGGCATTGCTGAGCCAATTGCCTGGAACCCACCTTGCTTACCACCATCACAATACAGCGATTACCCGCATTGATTTCAGGGAGGATGGTCGTCTAGACATTCGGTACCTGAATCGGGTGGATCATTTACCTGCAGAGTTGATCACGTGAGGTAATCACAGAAGTATATTCCGCGAAGGAGACGAAAAGATGAAATCGGCCTTGTTCGTTTGGGGAGGATGGGAAGGGCACGAACCCAAGCAATGTGTGGACATCTTTGCCCCCTGGTTGCGAGACCAGGGATATGAGGTGGAGATCGCGAATACGTTGGATGTGTATCTCAATGAGGCCAAGATGAAGTCCCTGGATTTGATCGTGCAGGTGTGGACGATGGGAACGATTACCCGCGAGCAGGAGCAGGGGCTTCTTAACGCTGTCGCCAGCGGGGTGGGGTTCGCCGGATGGCATGGCGGCGCGGGGGACTCGTTTCGGAACAACCCGGATTACCAGTTCATGGTCGGCGGGCAGTGGGTCGCTCACCCAGGGGGAGTTATCGATTACGAGGTGAACATCATCAAGCCTGATGATCCCATCGTGGCCGGGCTGCAGGATTTCCAGATGCACTCGGAGCAGTATTACATGCACGTTGATCCTTCCAATGAGGTGTTGGCGACGACGACCTTTCGCGGTGACATTCTGCCGTGGATCGACGGCGTTGTGATGCCAGTGGCGTGGAAGCGACGTTGGGGAGATGGGAGGGTTTTCTATTGCTCACTGGGCCACGTCGCCAAGGACTTCGATGTCCCCGAGGCCCGCACGATTGTGCAGCGCGGGATGCTCTGGGCTAGCCGCTGAACGTTGCAGGAGCGACTTCGGAGGCCTCAGCCTCTCAGGAGTTGAGGGGCTGGGGTCTCCGTTTTTTTCCCGGGCCATTGGTACATGCTCAGATATTGAACGCTATTCGGGTGCATTTTCCGCATTTTCTATTGGTGATGCAGGCGCAGGTGCTGAAGGGAACACTCGGGTGACCTGGGGAGGAGAAATTCGGATCCTCCGAGGATCCCGGGTCTCCTCCCAGTGCCCATTACGGGACTCTCGGTGGATATCTTGGCCCACCAGCTTGCTCAGATAACAGCTCTTACTGCTCGTGCAAGGGCAGGATAGGCCTGAGGTTAGCCGTTATGGATTGCTTCGAGATGCTCTTCCGTACTCGTGTAGCTTATCGCAGAACAGTCGCCATGAGCGGTGGCACACCGCATAACGATGAGAATGAGTGGTCGATGCCGATGAGCATAAGAACGCAGATGACGCTGATGTACGCAGGTCCTCACGGACCATCCCGATTTTGCCCTTTCATCTGCGTAGATCGGCTTCTTCTGCGTCATCAGCGTTCATCCATTCTATATTACGGAACAGAAATGCACCCTTCTCCCATTCAACGTGATCCAGGACTGTTCAGGAGCGACTGCAATTTTGGGATGATTTGCATGACCACACGGCCGATGGTAGAATGGTATCGAACATATGAGCGAGTAGGGAGCGTCTCATGGCCAGGCCCAAAATCCGATACGTGTGCCAGAACTGCGGCAGCACCTATACGAAATGGATGGGGCGCTGCCCCAACTGCGGGGAGTGGAACACACTGGTGGAGACGGTGGTGGAGGACAAGCGCTCACCGGCCAGCAGGATAAGCTCCCCCGGGGATGCAACCCCTATCCCCATTCCGGAGATTTCCGCCGATGGGTTCGAACGCATCCCTGTGCCGATTGGCGAGCTGAGCCGTGTACTGGGAGGCGGCATCGTCCCCGGCTCTGTCGTCTTGATCGGCGGAGACCCCGGCATCGGCAAATCGACGCTGCTTTTGCAGATGGGCGCCATCCTGGCCAGGGATGGGGGCGTCCTCTATGTCTCCGGCGAGGAATCGGCCAGCCAGATCAAGATGCGAGCGGACCGGCTAGGCATCGACCACCCGCACCTCTACGTCCTGGCGGATACGCATTTAGAGAGCATTCTAGGGCAGATTGAACGTATGAACCCATGCGTAGCGATCGTGGATTCCATCCAGGCCATCTACACGGATGCGCTGACCTCAGCCGCGGGCTCCGTGAGCCAGGTGAGGGAGTGTGCATCGCAGCTGTTGCGGCTGGCCAAGACGCAATCCATCCCCATCTTCCTGGTCGGCCATGTGACCAAAGAGGGGACCATCGCCGGGCCGCGTGTGCTGGAGCATATGGTGGATACCGTCCTCTATCTGGAAGGAGAGCGGTTCCACTCGTATCGTATCTTACGATCGGTAAAGAACCGCTTTGGCTCAACGAATGAGGTGGGCATCTTCGAGATGATAGAGCGGGGGATGCGCGAGGTTCCCAACCCGTCGGAGGCGTTCCTGGCCGAGCGGATACCTAACGCGGCCGGATCAGCCATCGCCGTGACGATGGAGGGTACCCGTCCGCTGCTCGTGGAGATCCAAGCACTGGCTTCAACGACAAGCTTCCCCTCGCCGCGGCGCACAGCTAATGGGATCGATTTCAACAGGCTGTTACTGCTGGTCGCCGTGTTGAGCAAGCGGATCGGGCTGCGGCTTAGCGATCAGGACGTCTTCGTCAATGTAGTTGGCGGCCTGACCGTCCGGGAGCCAGCGTCCGACCTGGCCATCGCGTGCGCCATCGCTTCCAGCGTGCGGAATATCCCCGTCGCTGCGGATCTGGCCATCGTCGGCGAGATCGGCCTCTCCGGTGAGCTGCGATCCGTCAGTCAACTGGGACGCCGGCTCAACGAGGCGGCCAAACTGGGGTTCCGACGCGCCCTGGTGCCCAGGAATGGGTTGCGTCGGTTGAGCCCGCCCGTCGACGGCATTGAGATCATAGGCGTGCGTACCCTAACCGAGGCGCTGGATGTAGCGCTAGAAAGGTGAGAGAGGAAGAGCGGGGGCAGAGAGCGCTCGGGGGATGTCTTGCCCCGAGCGCCTTCATTCATGGCGGATTCTCTACTGGCCCTCTATCAACTCATAGGGCCACGCGGTTAGGCCACCATCCATAAACCGCACATTGGTGAAGCCAGCCCCCTTAAGAGTTCGGTAG
>JAGHDS010000264.1 GCA_021159845.1 Anaerolineae bacterium | reverse complement strand
TCTCCATACCGGTATTGCTATACAGCCCGATGATCCAAAGGTGGCTGGGGTTCTCCATGCCGCACTTCACCGGGAGCCAGTGGATCACCCCGCTCTTCGCCATAGTTGTCTTCATTTACGGCGGGGTGCCATTCCTGAAGATGGCCGTGCCGGAGGTGCGCAAGGGGCAGCCCGGCATGATGACCCTGATCTCTCTGGCGATCGGGGTGGCGTTCGTCTACAGTTTGGCCGCACTTTTCGTGAACTTCAGCACCGGCTTCTTCTGGGAGCTGGTTACGCTGATCGATGTGATGCTCCTCGGGCACTGGATAGAGATGCGAAGCATCCGGCAGGCATCCAGCGCTTTGCAGGAGTTGGCCAGGTTGCTCCCGGATACGGCGGAGCGCATTCGAGATGATGGGAGCGTGGAGGAGGTCCCCATAGATGCCCTCAAGGTCGGGGACCTGGTACTGGTGCGGCCGGGGGCCAATATCCCAGCCGATGGGGAGGTGGTAGAGGGCAAGTCCGACGTGAACGAGTCCATGATCACCGGGGAATCCGTACCCATTGGGAAGAAGCCCGGTGATTCGGTCATAGCCGGGACGATCAACGGGGACGGCAGCTTGCGAGTGCGTGTTACGGCCATCGGCGACGAGACCACGCTGGCTGGGATCATGCGCCTGGTGGAACAGGCGCAGCAGAGCAAGTCCCGGACCCAACTCCTGGCCGACCGGGCGGCCGGCTGGCTTTTCTACGTTGCCATATCGGTGGCAGCCATCACGGCCGTGGCCTGGACCCTGGCGGTGGGATTCAACGTCTCCGTCATCGAGCGGGTGGCAACGGTCCTCGTCATCGCGTGCCCCCACGCTTTGGGCCTGGCCATCCCGCTGGTCGTGGCAATCACCACCTCTCTGGGGGCAAAGAATGGCATCCTGGTCCGGGATCGGACGGCTCTCGAGGCCGCCCGCGACATCGACACGGTTATCTTCGATAAGACGGGGACGCTGACCGAGGGAAGATTCGGTATAGTCGGCGTTGCCACGGTGGAGGGGTGGAGCGAGGAGAAGGCGCTGGCCCTGGCGGCAGCGGTCGAGGGGGATTCCGAGCATACGATCGCTCGAAGCATCCGCGAGTCGGCCGAGAGACGCGGCCTCGTGCTACCCCGCGTCTCTGGCTTCGAGGCCATCAAGGGCAAGGGGGCCCAGGCGACAAGCGACGGACGCACGGTATATGTAGGCGGGCCCAGGCTTTTGGAATGGCTCGACCTGCGCCTGCCGGATGAGCTCCTCGAGTTTACCAGCAAGGCAGATGCTATGGGGCAGACGGTGGTCTACCTGGCGCGAGATGACGAAGTTATAGCCGCGTTCGCCCTGGCGGATGTCGTCCGACCCGAGAGCAGGGACGCCGTGCGCGCCCTGCGAGAGATGGGGGTTGAGGTAGCCATGCTGACGGGGGACAGCCAGGCTGTAGCGCGGGCGGTGGCCGAGGAGCTGGGGATCGAGCGCTACTTCGCAGAGGTGTTACCGGAGCACAAGGACCAGAAAGTCGCCCAATTGCAAGCGGAGGGCAGAAGAGTTGCGATGGTCGGGGATGGGGTCAACGACGCGCCCGCGCTGATCCGGGCGGATGTCGGCATCGCCATCGGCAGCGGCACTGACGTAGCGGTGGAGTCAGCCGATATCGTGTTGGTGAAGAATAACCCACTGGATGTAGTCAAGATCATCCGGCTAAGCGCGGCAAGTCATCGCAAGATGGTGCAAAACCTGGTGTGGGCGACCGGATACAACATCGTGGCGCTTCCTCTCGCCGCTGGGGCCCTGGCGCCTGTGGGGATCACGCTGTCACCGGCTGTCGGGGCATTGCTCATGTCCCTCAGCACCGTTATCGTGGCCGCCAATGCCCAACTGCTCCGTCGACAGGGGGTGTGACACAGGGAAAGCGGAAGTGATGGACTGGCCTGCTCATCGTGCGGTAAGCACCAGGCCGGGTAGGTACAAATCTCATATCCATAACTATCAGGAAGGGAGTATTCGGAATGTCTATGAGCACACGAGAGTTTTGGGGGCTGATTCATGGGATAGTGCTTGGGGGCACTTTCCTGCTGTCCTTCGCCGGTGGGCTGATCTGGCTCTACAGCCTGAGGCCGGAGTGGCTGACAGCGCAGGGGCTACGCAGCGTGACGCGATGGTTGCGATCCGGTACATGGGTGATGGCGATCGTCGCCTGGCTGACAGTGCTGGCCGGCACGTATATCGTCTATCCCTGGTATCGAGCCAAGCCACCCGCCGGGGCCGATCTACGGCTCTACCCCCGATCGTTTTTGCTGGCCCATCCAGAGATCGCGGAATGGCACAAGTTCGGCATGGAATGGAAGGAACACGTCGCCTGGTTCTCCCCCATCCTGGCCACCGTCGTGGCCTACATAGTCTGGCGCTACGGCGAGCAACTCGCGGAGGATAACCGGCTGCGCAACGCTGCGATCACTCTGTTCATACTCGCCTTCGTCAGCGCCGCAGTCGCGGGTGTGCTGGGTGCCCTGATCACAAAGAACGCCCCCGTTATATAAGAAGGGGGCTGGAACCTACAGTGTTAAGGAGAGAACCATGACTTCGCAAACGGAAACGAGGAGCGGCTCTCGCGCGTCAGCAGGACGGTTGCCCAACGGGCTTGCCGCCTCTGCCATCCTATCAGGTGCGATAGGTGTCTTCGTCATCGGATTGCTTACCACGTTGTCGGAGGCAAGCTCGGCTGTGGGAAGCGCGTTGAACTGGTACAATCCCTCCGGCAGCCTGACGGGGAAGACGGGAGTGGGGATCATCCTCTGGCTCGTCTCTTGGGTGATCCTGCGTGGCCGATGGGGGGACAAGGAGATCAATCTCGGCTCGGTCCTGGTATGGTCCTTTGTTCTCCTGGGATTAGGCTTTTTGTTGACATTCCCCCCATTCTTCGAACTATTCAAGTAAAACGTTAGGTACTATTACCTGCGATCGAGGGGATCGTGCGGAAGGTGCACGATCCCCTCGGCGCTTTTCCCTCTCCACGCGGTAGACAGCCCAGTCTCCCTCTTTACACTTTCTTTAATCTATCTTCGGCCATCCTTCATCTTTGGCCGCTATAGTAGAGACGCAAGGATGGAAGAACCAGGATAAATTGACGATCGGTCAGTTCAACGGGGGCCCAGCACTGTTGCCCCCTACGGATGAAATGACTGCAATTTAGGACGCGGATTGAGCGAGGAGGCGATGACTATGTGGAGATGGGCTAGCGGTTGGGGGTGTTGCGAAGGCAGCCTGGGGTTCGGCTGGTGGGGCATTCTGAACCTGGTGTTCGGCGTGGTTCTGCTGGCACTGGCAGCCCTGCTGGCCATCTGGCTGGTTCGAAGGATGCTGGAGAGCAGTGGGATCTCAGCGGGGGCGCCTGCGAGACGCGTTGCGCCAGAGGAGATATTGAAGGTCAGATATGCTCGCGGTGAGATCACTCGTGATGAGTATTTGAAAATGTTGAAGGACATCGAGGGGGTGCCCTCGGAGGAGGTATAGCCAGATGATGATGGGATTCGGGTTTGTGGGGGGCCTGTTCATGTTGCTGTTCTGGGGTGGCTTGATAGCCCTGGCTGTGTGGACCGCCAGGGAGCTGTTCGGGAGACGCCAGCAGAGGATGTTGAGCGACCCACTGGATCCACGGGAGATACTCGCCGAGCGCTACGCTCGGGGCGATATCTCCAGGGAGGAATACGAACTGATACTGAGGGACTTGATGTAATCCAGAAGAGATGGCGGATCAGGAGATCAGCCAGCATCGGTCTCCTGATCCGCCGCGATCCCGTTCTCAGACGCGGAAGAGCAACCCGGCCGCGATCCCCAGCAGCAGTGCCATCCAGTGCCCCGTATCTGCCAGCCATTCGGGCATCAGAATCCACTTCAGGACAAGGTATAGGGGAACACCGGCCTCCAGGGCGATCGTCTGCCAGTGCTGTGCCATCCCCGGCGACCGATTCAGCGCCACCACGAGGACACCTATCACGCCGAACAGCCCTACCGAAAGCCCGATGTCCGTCATCGGATACACGTCCGGGCCCGGCGCCACCCCTCGCACCATGAGACGATGGAAAATCACGGCGATCACCAGCCAGACGATCACCTGGGTAGCCCAGTACGCGATCATCGTAACCCATGTTCCCAGCGTGGACTCCGCCAATGCCAGGATCGGCACGCCCGCCAGGATCACCCCGTAGAGCATGAACGCATCGTTACAGAAGAAGACCATTGTAAAAATCGTCCACCATTTCCCATCAAGGATCTTCTGCGGGCCAGTGCCCCATGTGTTTTGTACGGAAACGGGGATCTTGTGTCCCAATGCCGTTCCTGTGAAGATCCCCGTCGCGAAAATGAGCAAGAAAAGCACTGTCGTGAAAGGGTGTTTGGCTACCCAGTCCAACTCATTCCTCCTCGTCTGTGGGCGGTCGCACTTTACTCCTCTGTTGTGCCAGGGCGTCCATCAGCGCTTTGACAACCCGTTGCGGAGATGACATCTCTCCCAGCACCATCGAGACGAGCGATACATCTCGGACGTGGGCTCTAACCACTGCATAGAGCACCTGTGGTACTGCCAGGTTACTGCAGTAAACCAGGTATCGGTCCTCCCATTGGGGCAGGAACTTCGCCTTGAACGCCTGGAGGGATTTATAGGCGTAAACGCTGGATGTCTTCTCGTACACCAGCGACAAAGCCTTCGCCAGCATGGGGAAATCGTTCTGGCCATCGCTGATGTTCGCTAGTGGCGCCATTCCCAGGGAGACCATCTCGTACCCCATATCCTGAAAACGGAGCAACGACTGCGTGATCAGATACTCCATCAGCCCGTTTGGGGCATCTGGCCTTCGGCGCATGAAGTCCAGACTCCAGCCGCGACGGGCGTAAACCGGCGCCCAGGTCAGGAACCCGAGGACAGCCCCCTCCGCGTCGAAAGCCACCGAAAGCCGCTCCTCCGGATCTCCGTCGATGTGTGTCCCCCCCATCGAGAACGCCAGCTCGCTACGACCGGCCAGCCACTCCTCGGAGATGCGTCGGATCTCCTCCTGGATCTCCGTATCCGGGACCGCATCCTCGTACATGACGAAGCTCCAGCCCAATCGCTTGCCTTTGTTCAATGCTGTGCGTAGATCTTGCTTCCTCTTGCCCGAGAGCGTCCACTCCCGCAGGTCGATCACCGCGTCCTCGCCGATCTTGAGGAGTAAAAGCCCGTGGGAATGATAGTCGTCCAGGAAGCGATCGGTGGTCTGGTAGAACGCGGGGAGCCAGTCATTCGACGCGCATGTGGAAACCCAGTCGCATAGGGCGGAGTTGATCCGCTCCGGCGGCCCGATAGGATCACCCAACGCCAGTGGTATGTTCCCAATGAGCGTGTAGGGGATGACGACCTCCTCGGACGAGTTGAAGAAGAACCTTTTATCCGGCATCAAAGCGAAATAGGATACGGGTGACCAGCCGTAGAGGCGCACCAGGGCTGAGACGTACTGCTCATCCCTCAGAGTACGCTCATGCGCGTGGCGTACCGGCCTGGTGACCACCCAAAGCACATAGAAGAGCGCGGCCGGGCCGATCCAATGGAGAGAGCGTAGAAACCAGAGTGCCCGTTCGCTGGCTGCCCTGTACAAGCGCGGTGATCCCCAGGTAAGTAAGTTAATCCCCTCCGAGAGCGCCTGGGTCAGGCCAAAGCCCGGTGGGACGAACTCGTTGCGAAAAAGCCAGAATCCAAGCAGGGTATAGCCGAGGATGAACAGAAGGGCGAACGGGCCGACGAACAGGATGTAATCCCAGGCGAATGGATCGGAACGGACGGTGAAATCTTTCCGCGCGGCGATCAGGATACCCAGCAAGACAAAGCTGATGACGGCATCCTCCACATCCAGCCCCTTGGCCAGGTGCGTCATACCTGTGATGGTCACCGTCCAAACCGCGATGCTCCACGCCTCGCGTTTCCGCAGTGCCAGCCGCCACGCGATTGCCATTAAGATAAACCCGGCCATCGCTGTGGCCGTTCTAGTGCCGTACTGGACTTCCTTATCGACGAATCTGGAGAGAAGAGAAAGCCTCCCCGGCTGAGCGCCGATGTAGAAAGCGCTTAGCACGTCGAAAAGGCCGACAAGCGCGGTAACAAAGGCGATAGCATACCCCAGCTTCTTCCGCGTGGCCATGCGGGCGATCCTCCTTTAGCGTGGGAAGTGTACCACGTGATCCACGGCATGGAAAGGACGCCCCGGTAACATTATCATTTGAGTTGACGGGGACGCGCCCGAGCAGGGTGCACTTCAGCATCGAAGAAACCCCCACGCCCGTCCGGGAGGAGGATGGACATGGGAGGCATCGTGAGGGGAGATACTTGTGCGGAAGGGATCAGGATCTCAGCTATCCCTCCGACCGCGGCAACCTGATGGTAAACTTTGTCCCTCTCTCAGGCTCGCTCGAAACGCCGATCTCCCCGCCGTGGGCTTCCACCAAGGCTTTCGAGAGCGTGAGCCCAAGGCCTGTGCCGCCACGCCGTCTGGAGCGGGATCGGTCCCCACGGTAAAAAGGCTCGAATACATGAGGCAAATCCTCCGGCAGGATCCCCTCCCCATCGTCCTCCACGAAGATCCTCACCCACTCC
>JAGHDS010000318.1 GCA_021159845.1 Anaerolineae bacterium | reverse complement strand
TGGTTGAGCGCATTGCCGCAAAGAAGTGCTTAACGAACGTGGAGACCATCCTTTCCGATTGCAAAACCGGGTTGCCCGATAATAGTGTGGATGTAGCTCTCTTGTACGATGTCTTCCACGACCTAGCCGATCCCGACGGGGTGCTGCAGGAGTTACATCGAATATTGAAACCAGATGGGGTCTTATCTTTCAGCGATCATCATTTGGAGGAGAAAGAGATAGTATCCCAGGTGACAAAGGGAGGGCTATTCAGGCTATCGAGGAAAGGCAAAAGGACATATACTTTCGTGAAGGGATAACATGGGATAACATTATGATCATCTTCTTCACTCTACCCCGTACCTCTCCCTCAGCCGCCTCTCCTGTCGTCGGCGGCCTTCTTCCATGCGCCGTTTCTCCTCCTCCGTCTCGGCGATGAGGGGCGGGACGGGTACCGGTTTTCCGTCATCTCCCAAGGCCACATAGACACAATATGCGGAGTTGGTGTGAGTAACCTCGCCGGTCAGCAGATCCTCCGCTTCCACGCGAACCCCGACCTCCATGGACGTCCGCCCCACGTAATTGAGTGACGCCTTCAGAGTCACCAGGTTCCCCACGTGAATGGACGAATAGAAACTCATCGAATCAATAGCGACGGTTACGGCCGGACGCCCAGCGTGCTTGGTGGCGGCGATTCCGCCCGCCTCGTCCACCAGGCGCATGATGACGCCCCCATGAACATAACCCATGGGATTTGCATCGGTGAGTTGCATGAGTTGACTGAGCACCACCTGCGAATCGCGCACACGTTTCGGCTTGAGCGTCATCTCCGAGCCTCCTCGGATTCGGACCATTCCGCTCCGCGTTCTAGGAGGTTCATGACCTCCTCATCGGTTGTTTGAGCGAAGAAGGCATAGAATTGGCCCACGGCCCAAAAGGCTTCAGGGGTAAGCGGACAGATCACACGATCAGCCTCTTGGCTTAGCATGGCGATAGCATCCGGAGGCCCCACCGGCACGGCCAGGATCAATTCTTTTGGCTTTTGCTGCCGAAGGGCACGCAATGTTGCCAATGTGGTCGCGCCGGTCGCGACGCCATCGTCAACGAGCACCACGGTCTGGTCAGTGAGTTTTGGCCCGGGGCGATCACCACGGTATTTCGTCATACGACGCTCGATCTCACGTCGTTGGCGCTCGATTTCCTCTTGAACGTACCGTTCTGACACCCCGAAGCGCCGGATTAGATCCCGCTCTAAGTATACGGTCCCATCGCTAGCCACCGCGCCGATGGCGAACTCTGGGTTGTAGGGCATGCCGATTTTCCGCGTGATGTAGACATCCAGTGGAACACCCAGAGCCCGTGCGACCTCATAGGCGACAACAACGCCGCCCCGTGGTATGCCCAAGACGATTACGTCTGGCTTCCCCTGCAAGAACGACAACTTTTGGGCCAGGATGCGACCGGCCTCGTGGCGATCGCGATAATACTTTCGCATTGTGACCTCCTCTGCTTTGAGAGCCGTCACGGAGCGATGAATTCTGCCACGGCCAACTCGGTATAAACGGCACCGCCCGGCTGCAGGTCACTACGCATCAGGCTCACCCGTTCAACCTGCATCCGTCCCAATTTCCCCACCACTATATCCCTTATTAGACGTCCCAATTCCTCCTGCTCGCGGCTTCGTGTCCCTTTGCGAGTTCGTGCCAGAGTGAGATGGGGATGAAAGACACGCTTCTCCGGAGGATAGCCCAGCGCTTTCATCTCATCCTCGATGGCGCGCTGCAAGCGGGCGAGTTGCCCGGTATCTTCCTGCACGCCGACCCAAATGACCCGAGGACGGCGCGGGTTGGGAAAGCAACCCAACTCGCCCACATCGAGGGAAAAGGGCTCGATTCCCACACAGGCTCGCTGCATCCCTTCGGTGATCGCTTCGATGCGGCTGGCCGGTACATTGCCCAGGAACTTCAAGGTCAAGTGTATCCCCCCCGGTCGCACCCAGCGTACGTACCGCTCAGCGGGTGTGTCCTGCAGCCTCTTTTGTATCTCTCGCAAGGAACGTAGTATCTCCTCGGTCAATGCGATGGCGATGAAAGTGCGTATTTGCTCCATAAGTCAAGTCTCCAATCTCAGCAAACGGATGGCGTTATCCCCCAGTATCTTGGCCAAATCTTCCGAGGGTAAGCCTAGCCTGCGCACCCGCGATAGGAAGCGTTTTTGCGAGATCAAAGGGAAATCCGTACCGAAAACGATCTTGTCTCCAATCAAAGGGGCCAGCATGGAAAAGATAGTATCGTGATAGAGATATAGGGATGCCGCCGTGTCGTAATAAACCTGCGCGAGGACCCGACGCACCTCCGGCATCAATTCGTAAAAGGGAAGTCCCCCACCCCAGTGGGCCAACACTAATGTGGTCTCCGGATACCGTTCCGCGAAGCGATACACTATATCAGGTGTGGTATCCCCTTTGCCGTTATATTGATGCCCCACCGGTTCAGATGTGTGAAGGAGGATCGGTAAGCGATGCTTCGCGGCCCACTCTACCAATGGAGTCATTGTATCGTCTCGCAACGAGAACCCTTGTCCATCGGAGATGAGTTCCCCCAAACCCAACGCGCCCTGTTCGACGCAGCGTTCCGCCTCGGCCAGCGCTTCATCTCCCGCTGCCGGATTGATCACGGCAAAGGGAAGGATACGCCCTGGATAACGCCTCGCTGCCTCCAGTACATAATCGTTACCTAAGCGGCAGAGGGACATATCTCTCCAGGAGAAGCCGAAGGCGACCGAAGCATCAATGCCAGCCTCATCCATCGAGGCAATGAGTTGCTCTGCAGTGGCCATTCGTGGCTTAGGCCTACCATAAAGCAACTTGAACCAGTGATCGCGGGATAGATATTCTTCTCTATGTTTGATGATCTCCGGCGGAAAGAGGTGGGTGTGAAAATCAATGATCATCGTATGTACTCTATCCGCATCTTATATCTGTCTGCGCGGCCGATACTGTATCGCCTCGGCCAGGTGGTAAGTCTTAATATCAGCCGAGCCCTCCAGATCC
>JAGHDS010000113.1 GCA_021159845.1 Anaerolineae bacterium | reverse complement strand
GTGTATATGGGTGAAGTGAGAATTGTTTCGGGATTTGATCCAACGGCGGACTTTGTTCTCTTCCAAGGTGATTGTCTCGAGCTGCTTTCTCAGATTCCCGATGGCTTCGTGAAGCTGGTCGTCACCTCGCCACCATACAACCTGGGCAAGCCATACGAGAGCCGGCTCGACCTTGACGAGTATCTGGACCAGCAGCGCAGGGTCATCGAGGAGTGCATCCGGGTCCTGGACGATCGGGGTAGCATCTGCTGGCAAGTGGGCAATTACGTTGATAACGGGGAGATCATCCCTCTCGACATCGTTCTCTACCCGATCTTCGCCTCGCTGGGGCTGCATCTGCGCAACCGCATCGTGTGGCATTTCGGCCATGGCCTGCACGCTTCTAAGCGCTTCTCGGGCCGATACGAGGTCATCCTGTGGTTCACCAAGACCGACGATTACACCTTTAACCTGGACGCCGTTCGTGTACCTCAAAAGTACCCCAACAAGAAGCACTTTAAGGGGCCACGGAGAGGAGAGCTTTCGGGTAATCCGTTGGGCAAGAACCCCAGCGATGTCTGGGAGATCCCCAATGTGAAGGCCAACCATGTAGAGAAGACCATCCATCCATGCCAGTTCCCGGTGGAGCTGATCGAGCGTCTGGTGCTGGCGATGACGGATGAGGGCGACTGGGTATTGGACCCGTTCATTGGAGTAGGCACTACGGCGATCGCCGCCTTGATGCACAATCGGAGAGCCATTGGCGCCGAGATCATGCCCGAGTATGTGCAGATCGCAAAGGATCGTATCCATCTGGCAGAGGAAGGAAAGCTACGCATCCGGCCGATGGAGCGGGCGGTCTATGATCCCGCGGCGCCCAAGGCGAATATCCCGCCGAAATATGTGCACCTGAAATCACCCCCGCTTCAGCCCCGGCTGTTTGACCAGCAGGCACAATACGCGGCTGGGGAGAAGAAGGAAAGAAGGTCGTATATGAGTATTCTCACCTCGGCGGGTCAGAAATTCTAAAGGTACGCTATCCGGAGTGCGAACGTGAGATTTATGAGATCATCGCGGAGGTGACGGCCCAAAGGACGAAGGTCAGCAAGGAAAAGACGATGCGAGGTCGGCATCTGTATTCTCCTCGGGATATGAATCAGCAGTTTAAGGCAGCGTTCACAGCTAGGGGATACCGGGAGCTGCGTGATACACACACGATCACCATACCTAACAGCGATGTGGTAATTCCCGGCGTCTTCAAGCAGATTGACTTCGTAAAGGGGAAGGTCCTGGTCGAGGTGCAGTTTGGCAAGTATGCCTTCATGTTCTATGACATGGCCAAGTTTCAGTATTTCTTCAACGAGAACAAGGCTGATGTGGGCGTCGAGATCGTGCCCTGCCACGCTTTGAAAAAGCAGATGTCGACAGGGGTATCTTACGGTGAGCAGCTTGTGTATGACATCGAGCGGTTGAAGCGGCATTTCCCGGCGGTACCGGTGAAGGTGATCCTGGTGGATGTGGATGAAGCTGAATCCGCAATTGATCACAAATAGGCAGTATATGCGGATTCCGGATAATAGGTCAAAATACGGATTCCGTCTAGCCAATAGTTAGCCTGCCAAATTGGTTTCGCTCTATACTCGTTTGTCCTAAACGGTGGCCTCGATGTATATTAGCTAGCTAAAGGATACACGCAAGAGATGGAGGTGCTAAAATGGCCCAGATAGTCCAGGTGGCATTAGATGAGTTGGGAAATATCCTTCTTCCCGCTTCTCTGCGCGAGCGATTGCAGCTAACCCCAGGGATGACGTTGGTGGTTGAAAAAGGTGAGAATGGGGGCCTTCGGTTGCGCGTTCAACGGAAACCAACGGTCCTCGTAGAGAAAGATGGGATCCTGGTGGCCAGAGTGACGGCTTTCAGCAGTCTATCCAATGTCACACGCCATGAGCGTGACCGGCGCGTCTTTGACCTCCTGCAGCGAGTTGGTCTATGAGGATCTTGTTGGACACTTCCGTCTTAGTTGCCGCGATGGTCGAAGCCCATCCTGCTCACGAACAGGGGTTGACCTGGCTCAGGCGTGTGACCGATGGAGCAGATAAGGGGCTGGTTGCTGCCCATTCCCTGGCAGAGCTCTACGCCGTTCTCACGACCTTGCCGGTCCATCCCCCCATCTCGCCTTTGGATGCCCAGCGACTCATCAAACACAACGTCACTGAGAGGCTCGAAATTGTGTTCTTGGCCGATCAGGACTACATTCAGGTCATAGAGCACTTGGCTGCGCTTGGCATCGTTGGCGGAGCGACATACGATGCACTGATCCTGCGCGCTGCTGCAAATGCAAAGGTCGATCTTGTGGTAACCTTCAATGCAAAGGATTTTCAAAGAGTGGATCCAGATCTTGCTGGTAGGATTGTCGTGCCATAGCTGTCTCAAGTTGCCAAGTAATTCGACGGGCTAACCAGCGCTTGCCCCTGACGCCGCTCCGCTGCGCTTCACGGCGCAGGTGAAGCGCAGACCGTTAGGCAGCGAGGAACTTCGCGGGATGATAGAAACCATCGTTGAGGAGAAGCTCCTGGAGTTGCTCGGTGATCCTGACGAAGGGTTACCCATTCGTAAGAGCATTCGCGAGAGGCTCTTGCGCCAGAAGGAAGCGGTAGCAAGTGGTGAACGCGGCGAGCCCTTTGAGGAAGTGACTCGGCGTCTTGGTTTGGAGTAATGAGCAAGTACCGCATTCGCATTCTGCAAGCAGCCTCTCGGGATATAGGGCGATTAGACAGGCCTACAGGTGTTAAATGATTAACAGGTTGAGTTCCACGGTCTTCTTGAAAGCGCAAAGGGACCGTCGCATGTAAGTAGGGATGTTCCGCGACTACGGTGGTTGAGGAAATAAGCGATCAGTTTCTCATGCTAGGGAGCCGGCAAAAGTGAGACTACAGGAATTTCATGTAACACAGCAAGAAGAGAGTGAGCAGATAGTATTACAGAGGTCTTTTCTCTTACCGTATGAGTCTGAAGGGGCCGTCGTCTATCAGGGTGATGCCTACGAAGTCCTGAAACGATTACCGTCTCAGATATGTCAGACTGCTGTTACATCACCCCCTTACTGGGGCCTGAGGGATTATGAGCTTCCGGGCCAGATCGGGGCAGAGGAGAAATTAGAAGATTATATCGAAAGATTGGTTTGGGTCTTTCGGGAATTGAGGCGGGTTCTCCGAGATGATGGCACGTTGTGGCTGAATCTCGGTGATTGTTACACAAGCGGTGGCCGCACATGGCGAGCTCCGGACAAAAAAAACCCGGCACGGGCTATGACGTACCGCCCGCCCACGCCGGAAGGCCTGAAGCCAAAGGACCTGGTAGGCGTACCTTGGCGAGTTGCCATGGCCTTGCAATCCGATGGCTGGTATCTGCGTAGTGAGATCATCTGGCACAAGCCTAATCCCCTTCCCGAGAGTGTGAAGGATAGGCCAACAAGAGCGCATGAAACGATATTCCTGCTAAGTAAAACCGAGAGCTATTTTTATGACCATGAGGCAATTCAGGAGAGAGGAGAAAACGGTAAACGTAGAAATAAGCGTTCCGTCTGGACAGTGCCAACGGAACCTTTCAAGGGAGCCCATTTTGCGACATTCCCGCCTAAATTGATAGAGCCCTGCATTTTAGCAGGAAGTAGGGTGGGGGATACCGTCATTGACCCGTTCTTTGGATCTGGTACGACCGGCTTAGTCGCAGCATTGCATGGTCGCCGTTTTATTGGCATCGAACTGAAGTCAGAATATATCAAAATAGCGAGGAAACGATTGGCAGCGCGAGGAATTACATTCGAACAAGTCCGGGTCCTGGATGAGGAACGCAATGCCTGATTTCCCTGTGCTTTCGCCTGCTCTTCAGTTAGGGTTTTATCAACGCTTGAGAGAAGCTCAGAAAACATATCTCTTACCCGGATTGCTGGAATTAGTCGGCAAGTTGGATATTAGACGACTTGATCAGGAGCTGTTTGAGCTTGCAGGTAATGAAAAATTGTCCCTCGTAGCTCGTAGGGGGCTCAGAGGGGAGTTAGTTTTTCCTGTCCCTTATGTGCTCTCTTCAAAGCCAACATTGCTCGGCTATTATCGGCTCTTACTAGGGTTCTCTCAGAAAGAATTCTACAGGGGCCCGTTTGCACGGTTCAAAAGGTTGGAGGGTGAAGGAGTCATAACGAAAGCCACCTCGGAATGGTTGACATCACTCTGTCAGAGCCTTATCGAAAGTTCATGGATCTTGGTCAATGGCCTACCTGAACTCTCTGAAGACATTCTCAAGTCCCTGACGCTGTTGACGTTGGGGCCGCAGTTCAGGGGATCGCGAAATGTGACTCTGGGTGTTGAAGCTACACGAGTAGTGTTTGCTCTTATTAAAGCGATCGTGGCTGAAAGAGTCAGAGAAGAGGGAAATACTTATCTCGAAGTGGTAAGCGCGGTCGGCCGCGTATATAGAATTGAGTTTGCCCCTGATCCGGACATTGCTATTCGGCAAGTGTTGAGCGATGGCTCTTTCAGGAATCGGATCGCCATTGAGGTCAAGGGCGGTACTGATTTTTCAAATATTCACAATCGGCTAGGAGAGGCGGAGAAGAGCCACCAAAAGGCGAAAGCCGATGGCTTCACCCAGTTCTGGACCGTCATTAATGTGGCAGGCATCGAACCATCTACTTGGAAGCGAGAAACCCCAACGACCACTGAACTATTTTATCTCGAGCAGATCGTCGATACTAGAAATTCAGAACATAACCGATTCAGGGAGTACTTGGTTTCGGAACTTGGGATTTGAAGAGTGTGCCGCTATTTCAAGGGATCAGGTAAAAAGTCACATGACCAAACGCCTGGCCTCGTGTTGCCGTTATAGGGAATATACGCCTATGATGCCTACCTGATCCGATGCGCGTTGAGATATAAGGCGCCTCTGATCTCATTGGACAAAGAGTTAGTGAGAGTTGCCCGACAGACGGGGGTGAAGGTTGTGGAGGTGGAGTGATGAAGGTATATACCTATTCGGAGGCGCGTCAGAAACTCGCCGAGTTGTTGGAGAGGGCAGTAGAAGAGGGCGAGGTAAAGATCAGGCGGAAGGACGGATGGGTTTTTGTAATAACGCCCGAGCGGCGGGAGGGATCTCCATTGGATGTCGAAGGAATAGACTTAGGGTTAACAGCGGAAGAGATCCTGGAGTACGTCCGAGAGGGGAGAAAGAGGTTCGGATAAGTGCTATACGTCTACCGGTGAGATGGACGTCCTGACGCACGCATTGCTAACTCGTAAGCTGATCGGCCACGAGCCCCGCACCATACTGGCCGGCGTCGGTCCAGATACTCCCTGCTTCTTGTGGCCCTTTTCCGATTTTACGGTAGATGGCATCCCATGGGCTGAAATCGCGTTGAGTGGACTCGGCAGGGCAGTCAATCGCTACCTGGTGGAAGGGCAAACTTCACCAGGCACCCCACGGTTGAAATTCTTACAGACCGACTTATCGGCATTGACATTCGTGACGAATCGGTTATCATTAGGCGGCAGGAAGAAGCGTGGTAACGGAGAAACCGCACGGTCGGCGAAAGCATCGGCCGCACGGTACGTACGAAAATGCTAACCGTGGGGTTTTCGGTAAACTCTGGAGACATTACGGTTCACATCCGTGAGGTCACAGGTTCGAATCCTGTCTCGCCCATCAGATTATCGTTCGGCCTTACTGGAAACCCCACGGATGGTAAAAGATGGCTATCCGTGGGGTTTCCATTTGCTTCAACATTGAGTAACAAGCCATTACCGCAGCCGCTGGAGCACTTCTTCCAGATCAGCCGGGAGAGGAACACTGAACTCCACCTGTTCGCCAGTACCCGGCAGGCGAAAACGGATCCGATACGCGTGCAAGAACTGACGCGGACAGCGCAACCGTCGCCGTCTGCGTCCGTACACAGGATCACCAACGATCGGGTGATCGATGTAAGCCATGTGCACTCGGATCTGGTGGGTCCGTCCCGTGCGCGGCCGCGCCTCAATCAGCGTGTAGCCGGGGAATCGCTCACGTACGGTGAACTCCGTGACGGCCGGGCGCCCTTTCTGCTCCGATACCACAGCCATGCGCTGGCGATGGCGCGGGTCGCGGCCAATAGCAGCTTCCACCCGTCCCTGCTCAACGGGTAGCTCGCCCTCCACCAGCGCCAGATATGCCTTCTCCACCTCTCGAGCCTTGAACTGCGCCTGAAGCGTCCGCAGTGCCATGTCGTTCTTGGCCACCAAGATAATGCCGGAAGTGTCCTTATCCAGACGATGTACGATCCCAGGACGCCGCTCCCCTCCGACAGAAAGGTTGGGCACGCGGGCGAGCACAGCGTTCACCAGCGTACCAGTGCGATGGACACGGCCAGGCGCAGGATGGACGACCATCCCGGGAGGCTTATTGATCACCAGGAGATCCTCATCCTCGTAAAGGACGTCCAGCGGTATAGGCTCGGGCTGGATCTCCGTGGGGAGCACTGGAGGCACCACCGCCACGATCTCATCGCCGGGCTCGACCCTGTAGCTCGCCTTGGGAACCGAGCCGCCGACTAAGACCCGACCATCTCTTATCCAGCGTTGAACCTCCGAGCGCGATCGATCTGGTAATCGTTCGGCCAACCAACGGTCCAGGCGCTCCCCTCCCTCCAAGACGGTGAAACGTAGACGTTGCCCTTGTGCATCCATGGCTACATTGTACCATGAGCGATCACGAAGGCGAAGTCATCGTCGTATGGCTTCCCTCATGCTCATCATAATCTTTTGGGTGTCCGTATTTGAGGGGAGGAAGAAAGCCTTATCATCCGTAACCAACCGCCCAGGGCCCGCATAAGCCGCCAACTCGTCTTCGTCCATCGCCAGATAGCCGCGAATGGTCTCTGGGGAGCCTAGATCATCCAGGACGATCTCGTTATCCGCCGCACGAGCCAATGCGGCGGATAGCACATCATCCGTGAGCCGCTGAGGCGTAACTACCAGAAAGGTATGACTGCCTCCGGTATACCACAGCGTCGTATGTGGGAAAACGCCACGACAAGTGCGAATAATCGCCTTGTAGTCCGATTCCCTCAGGCTATGGAACGGCAACCATTGCATGAACACGCCATCAGGGGATAACCGCTGTCGTACGAGCTCGTAGAACTCAAGCGTGAACAGCGCCCAACTACTAGCATTGGAGGGATGCGTGGCATCTGTTGTAATAATGTCATATCGCTGATCCGCCTGAAGCAGGAAGTTGCGCGCATCTTCCACATGCAGGTGAAGCCGCGGACTATGCAGGACGTTATAATTCTCCTCCCAGTAAATGCGGGCGGCCTCGATCATCTCCGGTGAGAGATCCACCGCGTCGATTACGGGGATATTATGAACATCCAACGATCCGGTGGCAATCCCATTGCCAAAGCTCAGCACCAACGCGTTCCTGGCATCCGGCCGCAGCAGCGCCGGCAAGTGCCCTAGCAGATGGAAAGCTCGCATACTGATGGCATCGGTGGGCACCTCAATGCGCCCATTCACAAAAGAGACCTTGAAATGCTGCTCCGGCACATCAAAAACGGCGACAGTGGTCTCCACACCCTCCTTATAGAACACCAAGTGATTGGAAGTTCCTTCCCGAAAGCCCAGGTACAACCCAGGCGGCATGATTAATACGGCGATGACCATCACACCCAACACGGGCAAGGGGTACCAACGCCATCGTGGACGGACGCGGCCAGTCAACCACATGGCACCAGCCCCCAGCAAGGCATTAATCGTCAACAGGATCAATGCCGCGTTACGCAACCCTATCAGCGGGATCAGCAAGAACCCGGTGAGCAGCGAGCCAAGAATCGCCCCAACGGTGTTGAGAGCGCTGATTGTCCCCATGCGCATCCCCACCTGTTCCGCCTGTTCATGCGTGTACAAGCTACTCACGATGGGGAAAACAGCCCCCATCAACAGCGTAGCGGGGAACAGCGTGAGGAAAGCCAACAACAGCTCATACAACATCTCTCGCGCGACGCTATACCTGCCAAAGATTCCCTCGATGCTGAGCGCCGGGAGCTTGGCGAAGACGAAGAGTGCAAGAAGGGCAAATAAGCCGATGCCCAGCTCCAGTATGCCGAACTCGGCCAGCGATATCCGATGCCGCCGTGCCCACCATCCACCGGCTGCTCCCCCCACAGCCAGGCCGGTTAGGAAGACAGTCAACATCAGCGCGAACGAATAGACAGCATGGAGCGTGTGAATGGAGAGGATACGCGCCCACACAACCTCATCCCCGAGCGCCACAAACCCGGAGAGCGCATAGCCAATAGCCGCATAACGTAACACCTGGCGAAGTGGCAACTGGGCCGACTGGGGAATAGCCCTGCGAGCCCTTCGCCGACGTGCTCCCGATGTCGGCCGGGACGCCTCCGACACTGCCGATACAGGTTGCCAGCCGCGATCCAGCCAAAGCACGCTGGCGGCCACAAGCAAATTCAGGCTCGCCCCCAAGAAGACGCTCTCTTGTAATCCCAACAGCCGAATAAGAAACACACCAGTGAGCAGGCATCCCAACACCGCGCCGACGGTGTTGGCCGCGTACATCCAACCTATGTCGCTGCCCACCCGGCCTGAACGCACTACGTAAATGCGACTCATGACTGGAAGCGTGGCGCCAATCAGCAGAGTGGGCGGTGCCAGCACCAGGATTGATAAAGCCAGCCGCAGCACAGTGAGCAAAGCCAACCCCGGGTGCCAAGCGTGAGTGATGCCAGCGTAGACCCCATCGAGCGCTGTAAGAGCGAACGGAGACAAAGCAGCCAACAGGCCAATCCCAATCTCCAGCACCGCGTAGACGCGCAAAGGGTGAGATGCCCTATCGATTTCCCTGCCTAATAGATAGCTACCTAGCGCCATGCCGCCCATATAAGCAGATAAGACGGCGCTATAAGCATAGACGCTCACCCCAAACGTCAAGGACGCCTGCCGGACCCAGGCAATCTCATAAATCAAGCCACTGACACCGGAAAGGAAAAACAGGAGCAACAGGTACTTACGTCGCATGGAATTGTTACCTGACGGAATCTGATGAGGCCATAGGCAATGCCTTCGTTCGCATCGTCGCCAAAGACATTCTGCGCCTGGAGTTGCGCGCAAAAAACAAAGTAGGGGCGGGCAAGGCGGAGAGATGGTACTCACTAGCCTGCCGTGCCCGCCCCTGATGCATTAGTGAGTCAGGGTTACCCGGTCGCCTGATCTCACTATTGGAACTTGTAGCCTTCCTCATCCGCGATGCGCTGCAGTGCCTCAGTCAGGTCCTTCTCGAGCTGCGGCAGCACATCGGAAGCCTTCCCGTTCGGATCATTGAAGTAGGCATCCAGAGCGTTGCTCCAGATCTGGTTCAGCTCATCCCAGCGCACCAGCAGGTGGTTGCTGGACTCCAGGCCATGCCGGAAGGCACCCTGGTATACCTCCTTCACCTGCTCGGGCTTCATGCACTCGAACTGCTGGAACCACTCCTCCTGGAGCTTCTTCTGTGTAGGAGGCGTGTTGGTTGCCTTCATATAGGAGCGGGCGTTGTCCTCGCGAACCAGGAACTTCACAAACGTCCAGGCGTCCTCCAGCTCCTGCCCCTTCAGGCCTCGGGTGATGACCCAGGGATCGGTGTAGATAACGGCACGGATGTTCGCATCCGGCGTGCCCCAGGGCAAAGGCGCCACACCCCAGCAGAAGCCACCTTCGACGTCCGGCTTAATGCGGGAGAAGATCCACCATCCCCAGCCGCCAGTCTCATACATGGCCACTCGGCCGCTCTCGAACGCGCCGCCAAGCTGGCTGAGCGCCTCGCTGGCCGCGGCGTCCGGCTGCACCTTGTGGACGTAGATCAGGTCGTGGTGCTTCTGATAGGCATCGATGGTGACGGGGTCCGTCAGATTGATGGACTTGGCGAAGCCGGTCTCGTAGGTCCCCTCGGGCCAGGGGAACTTACCGAAGAGCATCGCTGGGCCTTCAATATTCTGGCGATTCTCGATCCAACCATACTGAGCCTTGGTCGGATCATCGTAGTTCTTGGTCAGCTTCTTGGCCAGGTCCAGCATCCGATCCCATGTCCAGCTCTTGTCCTCCCAGTCCGTGGGTGGATAGGGAAGGCCGGCCTCATCGAACAGCTTCATGTTATAGAACACATAGCTGCCGGTGGTCAGAAGCGGCAGACCCCACTGCTTCCCCTCGATGTTGTAGATCTTCAAGACCTCGGGGATGAAGACGCTCATGTCGAGATTGTCGCGCTCGATGAGCGGGGTCAGGTTCATGATCAGGCCGCGATAGCGGTCGCTGGCGAAGCCATCACCGCCCCAGTTGGTGGACCAGACATCCAGCTGCTCGCCGGCAGCGATCATCGCCTCACGCTTCACTGCAATATCCGGCTGATCGATGATGAGGATATCAAGGGTGATGTCAGGATTCTCCTTCTCGAAGGCCGGCTTGACGATATTTTGCTCCCACGGGTTCTCCACGACATTGGTGCGGACC
The DNA here is from genome assembly GCA_021159845.1 of Anaerolineae bacterium. GTDB lineage: Bacteria > Chloroflexota > Anaerolineae > DUEN01 > DUEN01 > JAGHDS01. Next base: position 6,044 of record JAGHDS010000113.1, on the reverse strand, counting down.
ATCCATACGATCTTGCGCTTGGCTGCGGGCTTCTCTGCAGCAGGCTTCTCCGCTGCAGGTTTCTCCGCGGCCGGCTGCTTCCCAGCAGCTGGCTGCGCAGGGGCGGCACCTCCGGCACAAGCTGTGAACAGGAAGATGGCGACCAACATGACGCTGAGTACCTCAAATGCCAACCCAACGCGTCGTCTAGACATGATGCGCTCTCCTTTCAAGTGTAATACACGTGTGCTAGTCATTGGGGGACGCAGACGTATCAGCGAGACCCTCCATGGCCCGCGACCACCTCTGAGCCCGTCCACTACCGCCAACACCCAGATTCACTTCCTGTCTATCACCCCCCTTCTACATCAGTGTTTCCCGACGCATCGGAGTAGCACTCGACTGGTCTGCGCACTAAAGTAGAACTGTAAGGTCTGCACATCCAGCCACAGGCCAAGAAACACCTCCAACCGTCGAGCTTCAATGGTTTATCCTTTGACGCCGCTGATCACGATCCCCTGGATAAAGTAGCGCTGAGCTACGAAGAAGACCACCACACACGGCGAAACGACGGCCAAGGAAGCTGCCATCAGCCAGTGCCAGGGGGTCCCGCCAAACGGCGTACGGAACATGGAAAGGCCAAGCGACACGGTGAACTTACTATTATCGTTGATATAAACCAAGGGCCCCAGGTAGTTGTTCCAATGGTACATAAAGGACATAATGGAGACGGCTCCCAGAGCTGGTTTTGATAGCGGCAAAATGATCCGGAACCAGATTCCCAGCGGTGTAGCTCCGTCAATGATCGCTGCCTCGTCATACTCCTTAGGCAACGTCATGTAGAACTGGCGGAGAAGGAAGATCAGATATGCGCTACCGAACCAACCTGGTATGATCAGAGGCTTGTAAGAGTTCAGCCAGTGTAATTTAGAGAACAAGATATACTGCGGGATCAGCGTCACCTGGTAAGGCACCATCATCGTGCTCAACACAAGCAGAAAGAGAGCATTACGCCCTGGAGCTCGCAACCGCGCGAACCCATAAGCGATGAAGGAGCACGACAGCGCCTCCCCGATCATTACGGTGATGGCGTAAAAGGCCGTGTTCTTAAAGTAGGTGCCAAACGGGTTGAAAGTCAGCGCGTCGCGGTAGTTATGCCACTGTGGTTTGGCGGGTATCCAAACAGGCGGCATCTTCAGCGCTTCGATCTCCGACTTTAGCGATGTGGAGACCATCCAGGCTACGGGGAAGAGGATGAACATGGCCCCGATGGTGGCCAAGATCGTCGCCATCACACTCGTGAATCGCTCCTGGAACCGCTTGCTCTGGAAAAGCCGGGGCTTCGTCTGCACGACACTAGCCACGGCTACGGTGCTACGTCGGGTCTCTTCTGCCATGACACACTCCTACTCGGAACTCCAATCACTTCCTCTTAGATTGCCTCTTCTTCTCCTGGAGCCTCGTAATAAACGACTTGTCGAGACAGGCGAAGCATCAAGACCGTTAACCCCAGAATGACCAGGAACAGGATCCACGCCTGGGCGGCTGCGTAACCGAACCGATACCGCCGGAAGGCATTCAGGTACAGGTACAGGACGTAGAACATGGAAGCGTACGCCGGGCCGCCATTCCCGTTGGAGATCACATACGCTTGTGTGAAGATCTGAAATGAGCCGATGATGCCGGTGATGAAGGTGAACAGGATCACGGGGGATATCATGGGCAAGGTGACGTGGCGAAACCGATGCCAGGCATTGGCGCCATCAATCGTGGCCGCTTCGTAGAGAGCTGTTGGAACGCCCTGTAGCCCGGCCAGGTAGATGAGCATGGGACCGCCCAACCCCCACAAGCTCAGCAATACATAGGCCGGTATGACCCACTTCGTGTCGAAGAACCACTTCGGCCCGGTAATTCCCAGCGGGATCACCCCCTTGGGACCCAACAGCCAGGAAATCACATAGTTCACGATGCCGAAGCTGGGGTTCAGTAACCACTGGAATAGCAGAGCTACAGCCACGCCGGTGATCACGGAGGGGAGATAATACAGGGTACGATAGACCCCCAGGAACGGTACACGCTGATTGAGCAATAAAGCGAGAGCTAAAGAAGCCGTGATGCCTAAAGGGACACTGAGGAAGGTATAGTAAGCGGAAACCTTAAGCGATTTATAAAAGATGCGATCATGCACAAGCCGGACATAGTTGGTAAAGCCAATCCATTTCGGGGGATTGGCCGCGTTATACTTCGTGAAACTTAGGTAAAACGAAGCAACAATCGGCCCACCGGTAAACCACAAAAACCCAATGATCCACGGCGCTATGAAGAAGTAAAACCAAAGCGCCTCACGTCTCGCCAACTTCCCCTTTGGCAAAATCCTGACCATCGTCGACTCCTTGCGAGATTCTAAGGATAAGCGAGCCACCAGATGATGCGGGAAAGCCCGCGGGCGGCCCCACCAAGGCCCAGTGACACCAGGCCCCGCCTCAGCAAACACGGCTCATGAAGACAAAATACCCCCTCCACGTTCTTTCCACACAAAACACCTAATAAAAGCCTATCACGAGGTACTATGAGGTGCTTTACGAGGATGGGCCATATACTAATATATCGCCATTAACAGTATGGACATACACCCTGCCGCCGGCCACCACAGGGGCAGCGTTAGCCAAACGCGCCTCCTCTACATGCCAAACTTCCGCCCCATCCGTCAGGCGTAACGCCCGCAACTGCCCTGTCTCACCAGCGTGAGTGATGACGTACATGACCTGGCTTGTAATTGCTGGCAACGACACGAAATCGCCCGCCCCATAGGACCATACGATCTCGCCCGTTAAGCGATCCAGAGCATAAAGCTGGCCAGTCGACTTTACATAGACGTGATTTCCTGCAGCGCCACAGGGAATGACGCCTCGCGCCTCGATCGTCCGCGACCATAGCACGTGCCCACCCTGACGATCCAAGGCATAGGCGGTATCGTAGCTGGTAATGACCACCTCGTTCCCCACCACTACAGGGGCAAAGAACAGGGAAACCGCTCCGTGATTGAAATCCCAGCGCTTCTCGCCCGTCTTCAGGTCCACGGCGTACAGCCGGGTGAAATCAGCGACATACACAGTATCATCCGCCACCGCGGCCGAGGAAGCTACTGGCGCATCCAGACCTAGAACCCAGACCTTCGTCCCGGTCTTCGCGTCCAAAGCATACAGAGTGCGGGAGGCACCCACCAATACCAATCCCCCAGCCACCACCGGCGAAGTCACGTGCCCGCCAATATCATCATAAGCGCTACCCACACGCGGGAACTTAAACTGCCACAATTTGAGGCCGGAGTTCACTGCCAACGCCAGGACATAGCCGTTCTTGCCCGATTCGGCACGCACGAATACCTGATCGCCAGCTACGGCCGGGGAAATGTATGACCCGGGAAGGTCAAAATACCACCGCTTCTTGCCATTTTTCAAGTCGAGCGCATAGAGTTTGCGATCGCCCTCCACGAACAGCAAGCCACGGGCCACTCCAACTGGACTGACGTGCCGGGTATCACCGCCAACAGAGAACCTGTGTTCCACGCGCAACGGTGGCGACAAATCCTCCGTCGTCGCCCGGTCGCGCCGTGGGCCATATCCCTCCATGACCCACTCACCTTGGCCAGAGGACGAGATATCAGGTGGCGCAGGGGTAGCCATCCTCCCAAAAGGTGACGAGTTCCTTTTGCTACCACACGAGTCGAGGATCAGCAACGCCAAGAATGCCAGAATAACCAAGAACAGCCGAGAAAGTGAAGACGCGAATACACGAGACCTTGAAAGATTAGCCAATGCGAACCCACTTCATGTAGGATAGAGAATAAACGGACGCTTCTGCCGGAAGCTCCGATCACATATCACATGGTCAGGTTGACCGAAGGATCAATCAACAGGAGACCTGAAAGGTCAGTATGAGTAACACAACTGGGATCCGACCGGGTGGTCTATCACCCGTCAGAAAGTCAGTTGATGATCTCCCTTAGATGTGGCAGAGAAACAGAGATGACGTCTACCGAGAGGATCCACTTGTAGATGTACCATATCATAAAACATCCGCTTTGTCAATCATGTATCAGATCAATCACTCGCATTGCGCCATTGTACTTCTTGCAAGGCCATTCCATCGTCCGAGCGCAAAAGCCAAGCATGTGCCCAACGGGAGCTGGAAGCGATAAGAGTCGCATTACGCTGGTCCACCTCCCGGATCTGTCGGTCGATTTCCGCAGGCGACTTCCCACCGCGCCGGTGTCGTTCCCTCAGATTACGCAGCCGAGCCTGCTCCGGCGTCTTCACGAACATCCGCACATCGAACAGACCGCGAAGCACGGGCCACGGGGGTAAATCCAGGAAGAGATAGTTCCCCTCGAAGACGACGATACGATGGGAGCTTGTCACCCGCACGGCTCCTGGGATGGGGTCATGTAACACGCGGCTATATACGGGGAAAGGGACCTCGTCCTCACTCTCGCGAACGCGACGCAGGAGCCGCGCGGCCGTCTCGGCGTCGAAAGTGTTGGGGGCTCCCTTGATCGTCCTCAGGATGACCGTATGACCATCGTAGTCGGGTCCGGTGTGCGATTCCAGCCACGCGTTGGGGCGATGGAACCCATCCAGGCTGAGATGAATGGCTTGCCCGCCATGTGCCTGCCCCAACACGTCGAGCACCCGCGCCAGTGTAGCAGCCGTAACCGTCTTACCGCTCCCGGGGAGGCCACTGATCCCCACCAACATGCGCCGTCCCAGCGACCGCTGAAGCTTCCACAGTCGTTGAGCCAATGGCAGGTATCCGTCCCGGACTTCCTCTACGGTGACACGCAGCGGCTGATCGAACCCGTCGATACGGATCGGATCAGATTGTAGGGCTGTCCACACGCTGGTGAGGCTCATTCGAGCGGCCCCTATGCTTCACGGTGGAAGAGCGGTAATCGATCCAGCGGAGCCTCATATCGGTGAATGAGCGTCGGCCCATCCCACCTTTGGTCGGTCCAATAGTCTCGCCAGGTGCCTGGCGGCAGGAGCACATCTCGTGAGCGCGCACCGGCGGTCATCACCGGTGCTACGCAATATGCATCTCCCACCAGGAATTGATCTGAGCACTGATGGGCGCGCTCGTCATCCCAGTGCCAGGACAGCGGCCGAACGATCGGGGTGCCAATGCTCACGGCCTCGCGGGCGGCCTGGTCGATAACGGGAGCCAGCTCTTGGTGAAGCAGGGCGTAACGACGACAGATCGCTGTCGTCTCCTCATCGAATCCCCAGGGCGCTATGGAGAACTGCATAGCTGGCAACGCCGCGTTCAGCTCCGTCCAGCGGATCAGCAGCTCTTTGTCTGCCTGTAGAGCGCCATAGTTGTTCCCGCCGATCATATCCGCAAAGACGAATGGGTACCCGGCCAGCCCCAGATGCAGTGCCTGCGGTATGATCGATTGCAGGCCGTTCTCCTCGCCCCAGTGGCTGAACTTGTCCCACAGTCGGAAGAGCAACGGGGCGCGCTGAGAGCGCCAGCCGGTGCGCACTTCGCACCACCGGAAATTTTCGACTACCCAGGCGCGTAGGCGTCGCTGTAGCCGTTTCGCCCGATATCGCCTGCGGTGATGCCGTCGGCGGGGACGTAATTCCCCTCGCCGGCATCGAATTTGAAGCCGTCCACGCCATAACGATCCTGCAATGACCGCAACTTGCCCAGCCACCAGGCCGCTGCCTCCGGATTGCTGAAGTCCACCAGCGCTCCCTCACCCCGCCACCATCGGACGAGATAAGGCTCGTCATCGTCTGGACGGCGGATGAAGAAGCCTCTACGGCGTCCTTCCTCGAAATTGTCCGCTTCCGGGTTCACGAAGGGGGTCACCCACAGCGTGACCAGGAATCCCATGTCTTGCAGTTTTGTGACCAGCTCGCGGGGATTGGGAAATCGCTCTGGATCGAAATCCGTGTCCCCATAGTGAACCTGCCAGCGGTCGTCGATACCGAACAGTCCGGCAGGGAAACCGTGGTCGAGGATCTCTTGAGCGAATCGCGAAACGGTGCCCTGATCGATCT
>JAGHDS010000360.1 GCA_021159845.1 Anaerolineae bacterium | reverse complement strand
TGCCTTTCTTCACCGCAGAGACGCCGAGGACGCAGAGGAACTCTCTTTATTTTCCTCTCCCCTCAGCGCTCTCCGCGACTCCGCGGTGAGATGTGGGTACTCACCGCCTCGCATCTCTTGCTTCTCGAGAGTTGTTATGTTATACTTGGACCACATTCATTCGGCGTGAGGCGCAGTACTGATAATTCCCTCGTGTAGCCGAGCATGATTCCCTCACCAGAAGGATCAAAAGTAGCACATATCAGTGTGAATGAAGATGCGGATGGCCTCAAGGCGGAGGTGCATCGCTCACATTGCGCTTCTCGTGCTCCTATCGCCGCGAGGCCTCGGCGCCTCTTAACAAACGAGCCTCACGGTTCATTAGCCCGCGAGGGGTATTGATTGCCTAGAGCCAAGCCCATTCCGTTCGCGGAGAAAGCCTACAGATCAAGGGAGGTGATGCCCCCTGTTCGATGGCCTGGGCAGCCCTGCCTGGTATCAGTTCTGAGCTGGCGATTCAGACCCACTTTTTTCTCACCTAAGGAGGAGAGTTATGCAGAAGCGTTGGCCGCTTATTGCCCTGCTGATGGTGGTTGCGCTGATCCTGACCGCCTGTCCGTCGGCCACACCGGAGAAAGTCGTCGTTAAAGAGACGGTTGTGATCACGAAAGAAGTCCCTGTCACGGTCGAGAAGATCGTTGAGCGCGTGGTGAAGGTGACACCCGAGGTGACACCGGCGCCGGACGAGCTTAGCGGCACGTTGGTCGTCGGCCGTGGTGGTGATTCAGTGATCCTGGATGCAGGCCCGGCCACGGACGGTGAGTCCTGGCGCGTGATTTGCGAGGTCATGGAACCTCTGGTCCGCCTGGAGGGTACGAGCACCAAGCCGATCCCCTGGCTGGCGGAATCCTGGGAGACCAAGGACAGCCAAACCTGGATCTTCCATCTGCGCAAAGGGGTGAAATTCCATAACGGTGATCCCTTCAATGCCGAGGTCGTGAAGTGGAATATCGAGCGTTGGCGGGATAAGGATAACCCCTACCGTTTCGGCCGCACTTTCGAGTATTATGACGCCGAGTTCGGCGAGGACCTGGCCATCACGGATGTGAAGGTCATCGACGACTACACCATTCAGATCAAGCTGGCACAACCTTCAGCTGTGCTGCTCGCCAAGCTGTCGCTGTGCGGCGTCTTCTCCATGAACGACCCGAAAGTGGTTGAGGAGCAAGGGGACAAGTACGGTACCCCCGCGGGCACGATCGTGGGCACGGGCCCCTTCAAATTCGTGGAATGGGTACCCGACGATCATATCACCCTCGAGCGAAACAATAACTGGTGGGGTGGCCCGCCGCGGTTAGCTCGCATCATCTTCCGCTCCATCCCGGACAATTCCGCCCGCTTCGCAGAGCTGAAGGCCGGGACCATCCAGACGGGCGACTTTGCTCAGACCGATCTGCCGGCGGCGGAGGCAGACCCCAACATCAATGTGTACCTGCTGCCCGCCCTGAGCACCGGCTACATCGCATTCCAGCAATGCACCCCGCCGTTCGACAAGCTCGAGGTGCGAGAGGCCGTGGCACACGCAGTGAACTGGGGTGCCCTGATCGAGCCGTTCTACGGCAAGTACGGCGAGCTGGCCGGATCATTCCAGCCGCCCGCGGTCTTGGGCTCCAATCCAGACATCAAACCGTACAAGTACGATCCTGAGCTGGCCAAGAAGCTCCTGGCCCAGGCAGGGTTACCCGACGGCTTCGAGACTGACTTCTGGTACATCCCGGTCATCCGTGGCTACTTCCCCGATTCTAAGGCAATTGGTGAGGCCATCGCGGCGGATCTGGCCAAGGTCGGCATCCGGGTCAACCTGAAGACGGAAGACTGGGGCGCTTACCTGGACGACCGCAACGAGGGTAAATTCCCCATGTGGATGCTAGGCTGGGGCTCCGACAATGGCGATCCCGATAATTACCTGGGTTGGCACTTCAGCCACCCGGTGGGGAAGCCCAAGAAGGAGGATTGCTACAACAACGATCGCGTAGCTGAGCTCCTGATTCAGGGGCGTGTCGTGGCGGATCCCGCCGAGCGCGAGAAGATCTACCAGGAAGCCGAGCTCTTGATCCACAAGGATGTGGCTCGCATCCCGGTCGTATGGGTCAAGGGGGCAGCGGTCTTCCGCAAAGAGGTCAAGGGCTACGTGCCTGTCGTGTTCCGCTCATGGTACGAGCATCTGTGGATCAGCAAAGACTGAGATAGGTAAGCTAGGTTTTGGCCTGGTCGGGGGAATCCCTGACCAGGCCACCTTACGTTCGAGATAGCGGAGGCCGAGAGTGTGGGATCGTCTCCACGGTCTCGGCTTCTCTGTGATCGCAGAAATGCTTGTTCAGGAGAGTCCACCTTGGGACGGTACATTATTCGCCGGTTGTTGGCCTTGATTCCCGTGTTGCTTGGGGTATCCATCCTGGTATTCTCCTTGATTCGCCTGATCCCGGGGGATCCTGTGGTCGTGATGTTGGGAGAGAAAGCACGGCCACAAGATATCGAACGCCTGCGGGAAGAGATGGGGTTCAATCGCCCCATATACGTCCAGTACCTCGAGTGGCTGGGGCGTGTCCTGCGCGGGGACTTGGGGAAGTCAATCATTAATCGTACTCCAGTGATGGATGAGCTGAAGCAAAGACTGCCAGCCACCATCGAGATGGTGGTCATGAGTATGATCCTGGGAGTCACCATTGGCGTCAGTGTGGGGGTACTATCGGCCATTAAACAGAACTCCTGGCTCGACATCGCCTCCATGTTCGGCGCGCTGGTGGGTGTTTCCATGCCCATTTACTGGCTGGCGCTGATCTTGATCTATGCGCTGGCCGTGAATCGCAAGATATTCCCGCCAAGCGCACGGCTGGACGTTCAATTAACCGTAGTGCGTCGCACAGGCTTCATGCTCATTGACACGCTTTTGATGCATAATTTTAAATTGTTCCTAAACGCGGTTTGGCACCTGATCTTACCCAGCATTGTCCTGAGCACGGCAATCATGCCCATCCTGGCTCGTCTAACGCGCTCCAGTATGTTGGAGGTTCTGCGTGAGGACTATGTGCGCACAGCACGAGCTAAGGGGCTGCAAGAGAAAGTTGTTATTATCCGCCATGCTCTGAAAAATGCTCTATTACCGGTGGTCACCGTCGTGGGACTACAATTGGGGGGACTGCTGGGCGGTGCCCTGTTAACGGAGACGATCTTCTCCTGGCCGGGCATGGGACTGTGGACGTATCGGGCAATCCTCAGTCGGGATTACCCCATCGTGCAAGGTGCCGTGCTCGTCAGCGCGACAATTTACGTCTTCGTCAATCTATTGGTCGATATCTCCTACGCCTACCTGGACCCGCGCATCCACTATCAGTGATCCGAGCGGGCTCCTAGGGGCATGCTCTTAATCCTTTTGCTGTGAGTAGATTGGCTATGAGTGATGAGAATGTTGGTGAGGTCGCGACTCCGAACGTCATCGAGGACCTGGCGCCACGCCGCTCGCGAGGGTTGTTCATCGATGCCTGGTACCGATTGCTCGCGAGCTGGAACGGCCGCGTTGGGCTGTTCGTCGTCCTGTTGATCGTCATCATAGGGATTGGAGCACCCATCGTCGATCCCTACGATCCTCGGATCGACTCGAACCTGGCCGAATCCAGAAAACCTCCCTCCTGGCACCACCCCTTCGGGACGGACCGGCTGGGACGGGATATCTTTCGCCGCATCATGCATGGCACTCGTATCTCCTTGACCATCGGCTTCCTCGTCGTATTCGCCGCTGGCACGGCAGGAACAGCTCTGGGGCTGCTAGCCGGTTACTTCGGGGGTTGGCTGGACTCGCTGATCATGCGCATCATGGATGTCCTGCTGGCCTTCCCCGGGATGCTACTGGCCATTGCGATCGTGGCCGTGCGCGGCCCCGGGCTGACCAATACCATGCTGGCCGTGTCCATAGTCGGCGTGCCCGGATACGCGCGCGTCGTGCGTTCCATGGTTCTCTCCATTCGTGAACGCGATTATGTGGAGGCCGCGCATATGGTTGGCGTCCGTGATCTCCGCATTATGTTCCGACACATCCTGCCCAACAGCCTCTCGCCGATCATCGTGCAGGCAACGCTGGGCGTAGGCGGCTCCATCCTTTTCGCCGCGGCGTTGGGATTCCTGGGATTAGGCGCTCAGCCGCCGCTACCGGAGTGGGGAGCCATGATCGGCGACGGCATTCCCTTCCTCCGCCAGTCGCCGCATCTCGTCTTCTTCCCAGGCATGGCGATCATGGTCACAGTGCTGGGGTTCAATTTGCTGGGAGACGGGCTGCGCGATGCCCTGGATCCACAGATGCAGATCTGAGCCCCTTCATATGTCGATTCGTCGATGGCCATCCACCAACCCAGATAGAGGTTGGATGGCCATCTTTTTACATTTGATCCTAGCTTCATCCGGTACTTTGCAATCGGATCGGACAGACCTGGTTGAAAGGAGCATTTGAGCATGTACGACTCGGAGCGTGTAGCGGAATGTGAACACCGCATAGCAGGCGAAATATATACGTCGGACATGGCCTATCAGCATCTGGTCGCCTTATGTGATGAATGTGGCCATCGTTTCACGGGCTCTCCTGGAGAGACGAAGGCCATATCCTATCTCCTGGAGCGTATGGAAGCCTACGGGCTGGACAACGTCCACGTCGAGGATGTCCCCCTCACGGGCTGGAAGCGCGGGGATGCCCGCCTGGTAGTTCTTGACTCTGGATCAAAGATCGACGCTCTGGCACTCCCTTACTCTCCAACAAGCTGCATCGAGGCAGAGCTGGTAGATTTGGGGCCGGCTGTGCCGGAGATGATCGCAGCCCGCGCAAAGGAGATCAGAGGAAAGGTCGTGCTGGTCTCCAGTGCGAACCCACCGATGTACAAACGACCCGTTCATCGTATGGAAAAGTATAGTCGCGTCGCGCAGGCGGGAGCGGTTGGATTCATCTTCGTGGGAGGAGAACCTGGCCAGCTCATCCAGACTGGCAGCCTGCCGGCCGAGGCGCCGATCCCGGGCATTGGGATCAGTTGGGAGTCGGGCGAGGCGATAAGGCGGATGTTGAAGGGCAAGAAGACCATGCGAGTTCGGCTGACTGTGGAGGGCAACACGCACCCGATCATCGCACACAACGTGATCGGTGAAATCGCGGGAGAGCAGCCTGGACCCTGGCTAGTCACGGGTGCTCACCTGGATAGCCACGATA
>JAGHDS010000424.1 GCA_021159845.1 Anaerolineae bacterium | reverse complement strand
TTCCGACGGGTGCGCTACTGGTGGGAAATGGTATGGGCAAGCCGCCGTCCGCCGCCTCCACCTCGACCGCCGGCCGGCGTCCACCTGCGCACCTACCGTTCGGAACAGGACGCTGCAGCGTGGGTAGCGCTGGACGCCCTGGCGTTTGCCGGACATTGGGGGGCGGCTCCCCTCACGCTGGAGGATGTAGCAGCGATTGAACGGCGAGCGGACTTTGACCCGGCTGGCTTATGGTTCGCGGAGATAGATGGTAAATTGGTCGGACAGGCATTGGCTCGCTATAATGCGGAGAGCGGCGCACTGATGGGCATCCCCGTGGGGCGTATAGATGACGTGGCTGTATTGCCGACCTACCGTGGGCGGGGAATCGGCCGGGCACTGCTCCTGGCGGCCATGAATTATCTATGGGAGCATGGATGCCGCGTGATCGAGTTAACCGTTGACGGTGAGAACGTGGGAGCTCGTCGCCTATATGACGCCCTCGGTTTTGTGGAGATAGGACAGATCCACTGGTACCGACGTGCGCTAGGCCAGGTAATCGCTAGTGAGGGACACCCTGTGCTGGCAAATATCCAGGCCAGCGATTGAAAGGAGTCATATGCATGAGCCATGTGAATGGCAACGGGAACCATCATGAGTATTGGACGGGCGGGGATCGCCTGATTCAAACAGACCTCAACCCGTTGCTTTTTGTACAGCTACAGACGCTTCAGGGAAAGAGCGTGCAGGGCCTGGCACTGTGGCAGAATTCCATTGCCGACGAGGAACTGATGGAGCTCGACGGGGATGTCTCCCCTGAAAACCGTATCTTCGTCGATTTCGACTTGTACCTGGAGGGACATGTTCTGCTTGAGATCTATGCGGCTACCATCTACCGTGATCTCGACGAGGCGCCCATCATGGGCCTGGATGCCATCTCCCAAGCGTTGGGCGATATGACGGAGCAGGGTACTATCCTCAGCGACGTGGCTATGGATGATGAAGATGGCTTGGTGTTGGTTTTAACAACCCAGGACGGCGTCTCTTTGATCATCGCCCCTAGCGGTTGGGCATTGGGCCATTGGGATGAGTTACCTGACGAAGAACTGCTCTCCTAAGCCCAAGATCGAGCGGGTGGTGGAGGTGGGCGTCCAAACACGCCTTCGGATGCGTCTGCTGGCCTATCGTGTGTCTCAGGAAGTGGCTGAGCAGCGACGACGGCGGTTGCGGGAGTATGCACGCAAGAAACAGAGGACGCCGACCAAGGAGAGCCTCTTTCTGGCCGGTTGGGTGTTGATGTTGACCAATGTGCCGGCAGAGATGCTGACGATAGAAGAAGCGCTGGTGGTCGGCCGGGTTCGATGGCAAGTAGAGATCCTGTTTCGGATGTGGAAGAGCCACATGTACGTGGACGAGTGGCGCAGTGAAAACCCATGGCGCATCTTGAGCGAAACGTATGCCAAGTTCATTGCGTTGACGATCTTGCATTGGGTGCTGCTGTTGGAATGGGGACATCATTTTGACCTGAGCCTCATCAAAGCCGCACAAGCTGTACAAAAAGTTGCCTTATCCCTTGGCCTGGCCCTGTTCGAGCGAGGCGATTTTGAACAGCCATTGAGACGGTTGTTGCGTGTTCTACAGGTGGCTTGCCGCCAGAACAAACGCCGCACCAAACCGGCAACGTTCCAGCTCCTGTTAGCTTTGGAAAACACCTTAAGTTGATGCGCATGGGGCGACTCGCCGCTGCGCCCCTACAATACGCATGTAAGCGATCCCCTTACCCCAACGGTGAACGGTTTGCCCATGATTGACAGCTCGACGTGCTTGTGTTATACTCGCTGCGCCTCGATAGTTCCTTACATGCGGATCGGACTACGCAATAGCGGGGAACCGGACTAGTACGTGCCGAAGCGGGGCTAAGCGAGTTGGGGAGGGTGTGAGCCCGACGCCAGCGCTGGCACGGAATGGACCGGGGAGCTGCAGGCTGAACGGCCAAAGAGAGTGCCCTTATGAGGGGCCTCCAGGGCTGAGTAGGCTGAGCCGGGTGGTCTCCGTTAACAGGCCAGAGAGTGGAGATCCCACCATCGGGGTCTCAAGCAGGGTGGCACCGCGGGATACAGCTCCCGTCCTTGAGAGGGCGGGAGCTGTTGTTTTTGTATGTGATGGAGCTCCGTAATCGTACGAGCGTGTGTTCAATCCAGGGCAAGGCCAGGGGCTCGCGCATGCGAAACAAGAGCATAAAGTAAAGAGGAGGTTGTACGCATGGATCAGACGAAGATCTTACTATCCGAGCAAGAGCTGCCGACTCATTGGTACAACATCGTGGCGGATTTGCCGTTCCCTCCGCCGCCCGTGTTGCACCCGCTCACCAAGAAGCCGGTCGGGCCGGAGGACTTAGCCCCCATCTTCCCAATGGCGCTCATTCAGCAAGAAGTCAGCACGGAGCGCTATATCGAGATACCGGATGAGGTAAGGGATGTCTATAAGCTGTGGCGTCCTACACCGCTCATACGCGCCCGTCGTCTAGAGAAGGCATTGGATACCCCAGCTCACATCTATTACAAGCATGAAGGCGTATCACCTCCTGGAAGCCACAAACCCAATACCGCGGTTGCCCAGGCGTACTATAACAAGGTAGAAGGGACCAAGCGCATTACAACCGAGACCGGGGCTGGCCAGTGGGGAAGTGCACTCTCAATGGCTTGTCAATTCTTCGATATAGAGTGCAAGGTTTACATGGTCAAGGTCAGCTATGAGCAGAAGCCCTATCGCCGCGTCTTGATGGAGACGTGGGGGGCTACCGTTATCCCCAGCCCCAGCACTGAGACGGAGGCCGGGCGACGGATCCTGGAGCAGGATCCGGACTCACCGGGGTCGTTAGGGATCGCCATCTCCGAGGCGGTTGAGGATGCCATCTCGCGCGATGACACGAAGTACAGCCTGGGATCTGTGCTCAATCATGTGCTGATGCATCAAACGATCATCGGGCAGGAAACGCTCAAGCAAATGGAGATAGCCGGAGAGTACCCCGACGTGGTGATCGGCTGCGTCGGCGGTGGATCCAACTTCAGCGGCTTCGCGTTCCCCTTCGTGCGAGACAAGCTTGTCAATGGCAAACAGACCCGTATCATCGCTGTGGAGCCTACAGCCTGCCCAAGCCTCACGCGCGGCTTGTACGCTTATGACTATGGCGACACCGCTCGCATGACCCCGATCGTCAAGATGCACACGTTGGGACACGACTTCGTCCCCGCTGGCATCCACGCGGGCGGGCTGCGTTATCACGGCATGGCCCCCCTGGTCAGCCTGTTATATCAGAACAACCTGATCGAGGCGCGAGCCTACCGGCAACTGACTTGCTTCGACGCCGCAGTCCAGTTCGCACGCGCCGAGGGAATTGTGCCAGCACCGGAGACAGCACACGCAGTTCGCGCTGCCATTGACGAAGCGCTCGCGGCGAAGGAGGAGGGGGAGCCACGTGTCATCATCTTCAACTTCAGCGGCCACGGACACTTCGATCTGTCCGCCTATGAGGCCTACCTAAACGGCAAACTGGTGGATTATGAGTATCCGGTTGAGAAGATACGCAAGGCTCAGGCTCATCTTCCGGAAGTTGCCATCGAGTGATCTCCCTCCGACAACGGGATGATCACGGTTGGGGGTGCCCCTCGCGAGGGGCACCCCCAATTGGTTCGGTCACTCCTTACAACACTTACATCTCACAGGTATCCGTGATCGCGATACCATCGGAACGCCTTTCGTAGGGTTTCCAACGGCTGAGTGGGCGGTAGGCTGAGTTCTCGCTCGGCCTTCTCACTGCTGAAAAAGAAGTAGCATGTGGAAAGGCGCATTTGCTCCGCGCTCATCGGCAGCGGTCGTGGCCATATTGCCTGTAACCCGCCCCATAAGACCGCCAAGGTTGGCACCAGAGGACGTGGAATCGTGAACAGCGGTGGTCGCTGGCCCACGACTCGGGCCGTCAGTCGTAGCAATTCCGTGTGCGTCAGATTCACCCCGCCGAGGATATAGCGTTCTCCCACACGGCCGCGCTCGGCCGCCGCAATGTGTCCAGCCGCTACCGCCTCCACATCCACGACGTTCAACCCTCCCGGCAATGATACGGGGATCCACCGGCGGTAGGCTTCCCGGATCAGCGAGCCGGAGATGAAGTTCACATCTCGTGGCCCCAGGATCGCGCATGGGTTGACGATCACAGCCTGGAGGCCGCGCTTCACGGCCTTTATCACCTCTTGTTCGCCCAGGTGTTTGCTGTGGCCGTATCGGAACTCTTCCGGACTCAGGTTAAAGGTCATGGACTCGTCCCCCATCTGACCCTCAGGAGGTGCCCCAAGGGCAGCGACGGAGGAAGTGTACACTACGCGCTTTACGCCGCTCGCCAGGGCGGCGTTCATAACATGGCGAGTGCCAGTCACGTTGATCCGGTATATCCGGTCCGGCTGGGAACGCCAGTAATCGGCGGCCCCCGCCGTGTGGAATACCCAATCGCAGCCGGCCATCGCTTCGCGCAGGGACGACTCGTCCAGAATGTCGCCGATGGCCTCCTCATATTCCAGACCCTCGAGCGCGTCGAGCCGGGAGGTGGTCCGACGCAGGATACGAGCCTTGTAACCGCGCGCCGTGAGCGCTGCCACGATGTTGGACCCCACGAACCCGGTCGCGCCAGTAACCAAAGCACATATGGTCAATGGTATCCCTCCGATCCTCAACCTTCCCTCTGCGTCTTCCCGATGCCCATCGCCAGAGAGCGCAGAGGACGTTGGAAGTACCCGTGATCTCGGAACCAGGCGACGGCATCCGACATCGTCTCCGCCAGAGGCCGAGGGCGCAGGCCTAATTCTCGTGCAGCTTTCGCACTGTCGATCCATTGGGCAGCGCGAATCGCCTCCAGCATATAGGCCAGGGAGACGCCACCTGGTATTCGTAGCCATGTGGAGATCGCGAGCAGTGGCCGGGTCAGCCGGGAAACCGGCGCTGATGGTATGCTCAGGATCGGTTCCTGGTGCCCCAGCGCCCGGGCGATTACGGCGTACGCCTTCGGCAATGTGACGTTGTGCCCTCCTAACAGGTAGCGTTCACCGGGGCGGCCGCGGGTTAGCGCCGTCGCATGGGCTTGGGCCACATCTCGCACATCGACCACGTTTACCCGCCCGGTTGGCGCCACCCATGTGCCCGTCCGTGCGAGCGCTAATACCATCGCACCCGTGGCCGGCTTTACATCGCCAGGGCCGAAAACGGCGCTTGGGATTAACACTACAACGTCTATGTCCCGGGCGGTGAGCACGGCTTGCTCTTGAATCCACTTGCAGTCCCAGTAGGGATGGATCATCTGCCCGGGCCAATAGTAGTCATCCTCGGTCCCCAGGCGGTTGGGGGAGATGATGCCA
Organism: Anaerolineae bacterium; assembly: GCA_021159845.1. Taxonomy (GTDB): domain Bacteria; phylum Chloroflexota; class Anaerolineae; order DUEN01; family DUEN01; genus JAGHDS01. The sequence goes on along the minus strand of JAGHDS010000424.1, from coordinate 2,014 downwards.
ATCGTGCTGATGGAACTGGTGTACACAAGCCGGGAGATCCCAGCCTGTCGGGTGGCCTCCAGCACGTTTCGGATATGACGCTTGGCGCGCGCGATGTGCGTTGTTCGCGGCTCAGGAGTGGCTGGGTAGTACCCGGCCGCGTGGATGACAGCCGCGCACCCCCTCATGGCGGCGATGAGGGAATCGATATCCTCCAGATCCCCCAGGACAACCTCGGCCTCCACTCCCTCCAACGCCAAGCGGGGACTGGATGGACGGGCAAAGGCTCGCACATGATAGCCAGCGCGGGCTGCCGCGCGCACAACATGCCCGCCGATGAATCCCGTCGCACCCAGGACGAGTACTTGCACGATGGTCTTCCTCTCACGTGGCTATGGATGTCGAGATGATACCATCAGCTCCAGATAACGAAAAACGGGGCGAGCAATCATGCCGCCCCGTTCCACATCCGCTCAAAGCGCTCAGGCTGCAATGCCCGCGATTTGGGCTAGCCCGAATGCGTCCAATATCGTGATGCGCCTGTATCCCAGTTCCACTAATCCTTGTTGCTTGAACTCCCTCAAGATCGCGCTGACTGTCTCCCGGTAGGTGCCAAGTGTGTCTGCCAGGGATTGGTGGCTGGTTCCCGTAATTGTGATCTCTTGATAATCGGCCAGCTCCAGTAGTAAGCTCGCCAGCCGCTCAGGCAACTTCTTGTACGCGACATCCTCCAACCGGGATTCCACCTGTGCCAATCGTACGCCGAAGGTCTGGAGCAATCCCCAGCCCAGGACCGGGTGACGATGGGCCATCATGCGCGCCTCAGCCGCCGGGATGCTCCATACCGTGCTCTCCGCCTGAGCCTCTGCGAAAGTGTCCGGCGTGTGAGCGTTAAGCAGTGCTCCCTCACCAAAGATGGCCCCTGGTTCCAGGACTGCCAACACCAGTCGTCGCCCCTCTTTCGTGATCCGTACCAGCCGGGCTTGCCCGCTCATCAGGATGAATAGGCTTTTCTCCAGTTCCCCCGGGGTAGCCACCGTCTCGCCACGCTTGAAATGCTTTATCGTCACTGCCCGTTCAAAGGCAGGGTCTTCCTCTGGGAGTTGCGATAGGATACGCCATAGCGATTTGGATTGTGTCCTGGACATCTTTCCCTTCCCTCTTCCACCCTGAACACTAACGTACTACACCTAACCCAGTATAGCACAATCACCCCGTCCTAGCAAATCCTCTCATTGATATAAACCATATAGGAAGATATTATTTTCTAAATCAGTTGATGGAATGCGAACATAAAAGGCCGGGGTGACTTGTTGGCCCCGGCCCTTCACAGCCTGGAGGACCAAGGTATGGTCCGTCATACGGGGACCTGCTCGGTCCTAACCTTTTGAGCGACATCTTGCAAAATCGCGTCGAGCTCGTCTCGTTCCAGCGTTTCCTCTTCTAACAGCTTCTGGACAATCGCATCCAGCTTGTCGCGATGCGTGAGGATTAATCCTCGGGCGTGGTTATAGGCTGTCTCCACCAGTCGCTGGATTTCCGCGTCGATCTCACGCGCTACCTTCTCCGAATAATTACGTTGTTCCATGATCTCCCGGCCCAGGAAGATGAGCTCATCCTTGCGGCCGAACTGCAGTGGCCCCAGCTTCCTGCTCATGCCGTATTGGGTGACCATCGCCCTGGCCATCCGCGTGGCTTTTTCCAGATCATCCGTGGCGCCATCCGTCACATCTCGGAAGATGATTTCCTCGGCAGCGCGCCCGCCGAGTATTGCTGCCATCTCGTCCTCTAGCTTGGATTGGCTGATGAGCACGAAATCGCGCTCGGGGAGCTTACGCACGTGTCCCAGGCTCATGCCGCGCGCCACGATAGATACCTTGGCGATGGGATCGGCTTTAGGCAGCAGGTACCGAACCAGGGCGTGGCCGGCCTCGTGGTAGGCGATGATCCGCTTCTCCTCCTCCGAAATGATCCGACTCCGCCTCTCCGGCCCCGCTACCACCCGCTCCACCGCCTCCTCAAACTCCTCCATCCC
>JAGHDS010000297.1 GCA_021159845.1 Anaerolineae bacterium | reverse complement strand
TTCAATGACCTCCTCAGCGCTGTACTCGCAGCTTACCGCCGATTTGAAATGCGCCCTGAGCCTGCCAAAAGTTACATTCCGGCTAACTAAAGCAAGAGCCGGGCTGGTCAGATCATCAAATCCCCACGACGGCTCAAAGGCCCAATCCACGAGATCTCCATATTTTCTTCTTCAGTTTTTCATAGTGATGTCTTACACTACAGATGACAACAGGGCAATCGCTCCTGTCGATGAAATGAGAAATAAGGAAAGTGTTCCAGTTGCGAGGTGATGTTCCAATGACTTCCGAGCGACGTCGTAGAATGCAAACGAAAGCGTATATCCGATCCATTGTGGCGATCGCGTTGATTATCGTGTGGACTGCATCCACTCTGACAGGGCTCATCCTTTATGTGGCCCCGCATGGCCCGCATTCCGGCGAGGCCACGCTGCTCTTCCTGACCAAGGGGCAATGGGGGGATGTCCACCTCTGGGTGAGTGTAGTCGCCGTTGTTGTCACGATCTTCCATCTTGTGATCGACTGGCATGCTTTGAAGAGTAGTATCCGTCGCTTGGTCGATGTCGATCGCTCGCTGGTGTTTGGCAAGTGAGCGATCGGCCGGGCCGGGCGTGAAAATCAACGGGGCAGGTGCTGGCTATCCGACACCTGCCCCGTTTTCGATTCCGGCGGGCTGAGGCAGTCCGCCCGGCTGGAAGTGCTTTCCCTTATTCGTGGGAACCTATGAGACTTCGACGCGCCGCAACCCCAGCACCAGTCGGCTCCCCTCTACTTTCAGCTCCTGGACGGCCTCGCCTGAGGGCTCGTCGGCTTTGATCAACTGTACGCTTAACGTCTCGTTCTTGATGAAGTCGGCGAAGGCGGCGATGGCGGCTGCCAGCGGCCCGTCGGCCGCGTACTCGGTGATGATGCGGTCTTCGACGGCGAAGCCGGCCTCCTTGCGCAGGTTCTGGATGCGGCGTACGACCTCGCGCGCCAGTCCCTCGTATCGCAGCTCCTCGGTAAGCGTCGTATCCAGCGCTACCGTGATGCCCTGATCCGCTGCCACGGCGAAGCCAGTGCGGGGGGCCGTCTGGATGATCACCTCGTCTGGGGCCAATTGGATAGCATCTCCGTCCACGTTTAGCGTCAGCGGCTCTCCGGATCGCAGCGTGCGCACGGCTGCCACCGCGTCCACTTGGTGGGACAGCGCCTGGCGCACCGCCGGGAACTTACGCCCAAAGCGCGGCCCTAGCTTGCGGTTATCCGGCAGCAGGCGATACTCCACCAGCTCGGCCTCCTCCGTTGTGACCTCCAGCGCCTTCACGTTCAACTCATCGGACACGATGTCGGCCAGGCGCAGGAGACGCTCCCTCTGTGATGGATCGGGCAGAACGACCAGCGCTCGGGCTAGCGGCTGACGTAGTTTCACGTTGGCGCTGTTGCGGGCGCTGTGCCCCAGTGTCACAACCTGTCGGGCCAACGCCATGTCGGCCAGCAGCTCACGATCGATGGCCTGTTCGTCGGGCGTCAGCCAGTCGGTCAAATGAACGCTGATCGGGGCGTCGGGAGCGATTGACCGCACCAGGTTCTGGTACATCATCTCCGTGATGAACGGGATGAAGGGGGCCAGCAGCCGGCTTAGTGCCACAAGCACGCTGTATAGCGTATCCAGGGCTTCTGAGTCGCCATCCCAGAAGCGGCGACGGGATCGCCGCACGTACCAGTCGCTCAGGTCATCTACGAATGCCTCGAGCTCCTGGGTCGCGTTGAAGGCGTCGTAGTCTTCCAGGCGCTCCGTGACCCTGCCGATGAGTTCGTGTAGCCGAGAGATGATCCATCGATCCAACGGCTGGGACTCGGAAGACGGCGACGGTGTCGTGCTCCAGTCCTTGGGGTGCCACTCTGGGGCGAGCTCGGCGTATGTGACGAAGAAGGCGTAGACGTTCCATAGCGGCAGGATGAAGCGACGTCGTACTTCATCGGCCACGGTGTATCCGAAGAGCAGGTTCGCCTCGGGGCGGTGTGCGCAGTACATCCAGCGCATGGTGTCCACGCCGATGCGCTCGGCCGCCTCGTTGAACTCGATCATGTTCCCCCAGGACTTGTGCATTTCCCGGCCGTCCTCACCCAGCAGCGTGGCGTATCCTAGCACCGTCAGGAATGGTGGTTTTTGCTCCAGCACGGTGCTCATGGCCAGCAATGAGTAGAACCAGTTGCGGAACTGACCTGGGAAGGACTCCGTGATGAAATCGGCTGGGAACCATTTCCTCCAGTACTCACGATCGGTGCGATACCGCAGCGTGGAGAAGGGGACGATGCCCGCATCCAGCCAGGGATTGCCCACATCCGGCACGCGGCTCATGAGCGCTCCGCATTTGGGGCAGCGGATCTTGACCGCGTCGATCCACGGCCGGTGGGGGGTGTGTCCCTCGAACGTCTCCCATCCCTCGACGGCTTTTTCCTTCAATTCCTCCTCGCTGCCGATGACCTCGAAGTGCCCGCATGATGGGCATTCCCAGATGGGCAGGGCCAATCCCCAGTATCGTTTCTTGGAGATCATCCAGTCGTGCATGTTGCGCAGCCAATCCAGTTCTCGCTCCAGGCCGAACTCCGGTATCCACCGGATCTGCTTTGTGACGTCCATCATCTGGTACCGCAGCTCGTCCATCGAGATGAACCACTCGTCCACCAGTCGGAAGACGAGGGGAGTTTGGCAGCGCCAGCATACCGGGTAACGGTGGGTATATGGCTCCAGGCGGTAAAACAGCCCCTTGCGTTTCAGGTCCTCGACGATGGGCTCGGTCACGGTGCCCACCTCACGGCCGGTGAGCCATCCGAAGCCCTCAATGTAGACGCCGAACTCATCCAGGGGCGCGATAGCAGGCAGCCCCAGCTCCTTGCTGAGCTGGAAGTCCTCGGCGCCACACCCGGGCGCGATATGGACGATCCCCGTACCCTCTTCCTCGCCGACGTCATCCCAGGGGATCACCTTATGGTAGGCGGGCGCGTTGGCCTCCTGCACGGCGGGCAGCTCATCGAAGGGCCCGTCGTAAGCCCAGCCGACCATCTCCTCTCCCTTGATCTTGCCGATGACCTCGTAAGGCCCCTTCAACGCTTGTCTGGCTGCACCCTCGGCGACATAGTAGGTCCAGGTGCGGCCGTTCTCGTCCGTCTGCCGCACGCGCAGGTAGGTCAGATCGGGGCCGACGGCTGCGGCGACGTTGCTGGTGAGCGTCCAAGGGGTCGTCGTCCACACGAGCAGCGCCTCGCCTGGGCGATCGCGTAGCGGGAAGCGGACGGTCAGGCCCGGGTCGGTGCGTTCTGTGTAGCCATCGGTCACGATCTCGTGCTGGCTGATGCCGGTGCCGCACCGAGGACACCAGGGCATGACATCGGTTCCTTTGTAGAGCCAACCGTTCTCACGGCACTTCTTGAGGAACCCCCAGATCTGGTAATTGTTCTCGTTGGAGAAGGTGAAGTAGGAGCCGCCCAGCTCGGGCAGACCCAACCGCCCCACGATCTGCTCGACCGTGTCGGTGATGGGGCCCTCGGGCCCTTCCACGGTGATGACCTGCTGAGGGTCCTCGTCTAGCTTGTCGCGGAGCCAGCGCAGGAAGTTGGGGTCGTTCCAGTCCATCCAGTAGCCCAATCGGATGGATTGCTCCGTCTGGACGGCCGCGTAGGTCAGGACGCGTTCTTTGCATAGCTTCACGAACTGGTCAATCCCGTACGCTTCGATATCTCGCTTCGACTTGAAGCCCAGCTCCCGCTCTACATTTACCTCTACCCATAAGCCCTGGCAATCGAACCCGTTCTGCCAGCGCTCGTCGAAGCCTTGCATGGCCTTGAAGCGCTGGAAGAGGTCCTTGTAGGTCCGGCCCCAGGCGTGGTGCACGCCCATAGGGTTGTTGGCGGTGATGGGGCCGTCGATGAAGGACCAACGGGGTTTACCGGCGTTCTTCTGTCGTAGCTGTTCGAACGCCTTGGTGTCGGCCCAGAAATTCAGTATTTTGTGTTCTAGTTGGGGAAAGTCCGGTTGTGTTGCAACCGGCTCGAATCGTCTGTTCTTCTCTTTATCTGCCAATGGTTCCCTCCTCTCGTCGCTGTACGTTTGTCACTCTCACACCTTTACCGTTTTCCAACGTCCGTTTCGGAATCGTAAGAAGTTTAACAGGCCGCGCAGCGTTAGATCGATAGACATCGTGGTCCAGGCTCCCATAAGCCCGCATTTTAGAACGAGGATGAGCAGTGCTCCTAGGGGAACGCGAATGAGCCAAAGCCCGGCGCCGGTGATCAACATGGGGCCTCGGGTGTCGCCTGCTCCTCGTAATGCCCCTGCAAAGATCATCATCGCCGCCAGCATCGGCTGTACCAACCCGATCAGGCGTAGCGGTCCCGTGGCCAGGGCGATAACCTCGGCATCGTCGGTGAAGATGCTGACCAGCGGTTCGGCAAAGAATATGAAAACGATCCCCATGATCCCCATAAGAGCGGCACCCAGGGCGTAGGAGATGTAGCCATAGCGCTCGGCCAGGCGATCATCGCCCGCCCCCAGCCCCTGTCCTATCAATGTCGTGGCCGCCACGGCGAACCCGAAGCCGGGCATAAACGAGATCGACTCGGTGTTCAGCGCCACGGAGTGGGCGGCGTAAGCTGTAGTCCCCAATGTCGCCACGATGCGTGCGAAGGAGATCTGCCCCAATCTGAGGAGCAGTTGTTCGGCCCCGGACGGCAGCCCGACGTGCAGTATCCGCTTGACCATGGATGGGCTCAGCGTCCACGGCCGAAACCGGAGCCTGAGGCCGGAGCACCCGTGGAGCAGGGCTCGGATCACCAGCAGCCCACCTATCCCCCGTCCGATCGACGCACCCAGGCCCGCGCCCACCACGCCCAGGCGGGGAAGCCCGAAGGTCCCGTTGATCAGCACCCAGGCGATGACTACGTTGATCCCGTTGACCAGCATCATGATGCGCATGGGGGTGCGCGTATCCCCCGCGCCCCGTAGCCCCGCGTTGCCCACGAACATCAGCGTCGCGAGCAGAAATGTAGCCGAGACGAGGCTTAGGTAGCTGGTCCCTAATCGTAGCGCTTCCCCTCGGGCTCCCATGAGGTACAACCCTTGTCGGGCGAACCCGACTCCCAGCAGGGTCGTGATGAGGCCGATGAGGCCACCGAGGAGGATGGACTGGTATAGCACGCGGTTGGCCGTCTGGAAGTCATGAGCTCCCACTGAGCGGGCGATGAGAGCTGTGCTCCCGGCCGTGACGGCCGCGACCAGTGCGGTCGTCATCATGACGAGCTGAGAGGATAGCCCAACGCCCGTCAGCGCGGCAGCGCTCAAATGGCCGACCAGGAACGTGTTCACGACGCCGACGACCATGCTCAGCATCTGCTCGCCGACAGCCGGAAGGGCCAATACCAGCACCTCCCGCACTACCGTTCCGAGCGGCGCGTGGTCGTGAGATGGACGCTGCGGTGTGGGGGATGCGAGATGGCTCATGATAGCTCGATGACCAGTCGTTTATTGATCCGTCCCTTGCTCTTGTAATCCACGATCTTGATCTGCCCCACCTCTCGCGTGTTGGCGACGTGCGTGCCGCCGTCCGCCTGCAGATCTAGCCCGACGATCTCCACCGTGCGCACCTCGGTGATGTGTTTGGGCAACAGGTTGATCTTGGTACGGATGAGGTCGGGGATCTGGAACGCCTCCTCGCGGGGCAGGATGCGAATCCGGATATCCCGAGCAGCCTCAACTTCTTTATTGATTTTCTCCTCGATCTCGTGGACCAGGTCAGCGTGCATGTGTTCGAATTCGAAATCCATGCGGGCCCGGCCGGGTTGCATGTTGCCGCCGGTGACCGCTGCTCTGTAATCGCGCCAGATGACGCCGCACAGGATGTGTAGCGCTGTGTGCGTGCGCATCAGCGCGTAGCGTCGCTCCCAATCCAGGCGGCCGGTCACCTCTGTGCCCACAGTCGGCAGTTCCCCTCCCTGCGAGAGGTTCAGGATGTGCCAGACCGTGCTGCCATCGCGCTTCACGCGTGTGACCGGGATTGTCTGCCCGGCGATCTCCAGCCAACCCATGTCATGGGGCTGGCCGCCGCCGCCCGGGTAAAATGCCGTGCGGTCCAGGGCGACGGCTCCTGCTTCTTCATCCACCTCCGTCACTCGGGCGGGAAATTCTTTCAGATAGCTGTCCATCAGATAGAGTAGCTCCGTCATTTCGATACCCTCACTTTGACGCTTTCTCAAACGAAAAGCTCTCGTCCCCAGAGGGGACGAGAGCCTCATCTGCTCCCGCGGTACCACCCCTATTAGCGCGACGCGCCCGCGCTCCCTCGACGAGGGACGACCATCCCTCCGTGGCGGATAACGAGCCACGACCCCGGCCAAGTCTACTGGCGACGAGGTACGTCTCCTCGTCGCGTTCGGTTGGCGGCTCCGGAAGGATTTTCGGCGTGGGGTTCGCACCCGGCTCCCACCTTCCCCGGGCTCTCTGTGTCGAACGGTCCACGCCTACTCGTTTCCATCATCGCCTTTGAAAGCGAGTTCGCTGTGTTGAGACATTACCTGTCTTCACGCGACACGGACTATACCACGAGCCTTTGGGCGCGTCAAACCTGTGTACGCTTGTAACTGCTGTCCCGTAAATAGAATGGGTGAACACTGATGACGCAGAAGAAGCCGATCTACGTAGATGAAAGGGCAAAATCGGGATGATCGGTGAGGATCTGCGTGCATCAGCGTCATCTGCGTTCTTATGC
>JAGHDS010000312.1 GCA_021159845.1 Anaerolineae bacterium | reverse complement strand
GGGTCGCCACAGTTGTGGGCACGGAGTCGCGGTCGCCTCGATGACGAAGGGCTGCATTGTTGGTGTGAATGTGGCCGTGGGTGCCCTGGCTGTTGGTGGCACGGCTGTGGGCGCTGGTACGCTTGGGATGATCAGGCGTTGCCCCACGTAAATCAAGTGAGGATTGCGTAGGTGGTTTGCTCGCATGATCTCGCCGACGGTCACACCGTAGTGTTGAGCGATCCAGTAGAGCGTCTGCCCGGGTCGTACGATGTGTACTACCTGCTCAGGGGTAGGCGATGGCGTTTGGGCCGTCGTGGTGGTCGTTTGCCCGGCCACCGGGATGACCAATTCCTGCCCGACATAGATCATGTTGGGGTTGCGCAGCCGGTTGGCCCGCATGATGTCGTACACGGTGACGCCATAGCGAGCCGCGATGAGGTAGAGGTTCTCTCCACGACGCACGATGTGGGTCACGGATGTATCCTGAGCGGAAACGGGTGGGGTTGCTGTCAACCCCCATAGCAACGCGAGGATCAGGCCGAGCCAGGCCAGTCTTCGCAACGCCAGATATAGGGATCGAAACACGGGCATCAGTATGCCTCCTCTGATCAACTAACCGGCCACTCGATAATCTGACGGGATCGGAGATCGGCGAGGGCTCCAGCGGCCTCTTCATAGAAGCTCGGCGGAGCCGTTTCTCCGGTGAAGAGACGTATGAGATAGGTACCCTCCGACGATCTTCCACGAAGCATCCAGCAACTGGCTCGCGAACCGCCAGCCGCGGCGATCTGCTAACGCTTTGAGTATAACATGAACTGGAAGGCTCTACAACCGTGATCAGTCGCGCAGTACCTGAATGCGAGCCTCCGCGGGGAGCGCCAGCCCCAGGGTCACCTCGACTGCCTTCAAGATGCCGCTGTACACAGGACAACTGGGGTGTGGGATACACTGTTGGAATAGAGATTGCAGTGGTGTCAGGTTTGCCTCGTTCCCGTTTGGCCGTATGACCTCCGAGAGGCCATTCCACGTCCTGCCGTCTAACTCTCTTGCCAGTTGGGTCATGTTAGGGCATTGGCTCTCAATGGCGATCTGTACCATCATCCCGTCCTGGGGGATCACGCGCACCTCAGTCCGAAAGCCACAGATGCCCGCGTCGATGATTGCTCGTCCCATGTTCCTCTCTCACCCCATACGCGCGAATGCCCGTGCGGCTTTAAGCATCGGATGCAGGAAGATGATGATCCGCGCCATGCGCCCTCCGACCTGTTCCAAGAACACGGCGTTGTAAGGCAAGAGCGGGATCGTCTCGTACACCTTTGCCCATCCTCGATCCCACTGCTCGGCCTCGAAGCCATCTCCCAAGCCTGCCTTGATCTCGACCAGCCTGCTTTGGAAGTATGCCAACAACGCGTCGTTCACCTGAGGGGATCGGCTTTCGAGGTGTAACCCCAGCTCCAGCCGGTCACCGAAGCGCAGGCTTGTGCGAACGACCTCGTAGTGCAGGCGCGGCTCATCTTCGTAAAACTGACAGCCAAAGCTCCATACGCGATGGTGCAAAAGGATGCGCTGGCCCCGTAAGTGATCGTACACCACCGATGGAAGCTCACGCATGAACTCGCTACTGCGCAAGGATCACTCACCTTTAGCCAGTCGGCCGTCCAGTCCCAGCTCGGAAGCGATTCCCTGCATCGCCTCCAACACCAGGGCGATATGCTCGTTCAAGTCCTCGCCTAGCTCGGCGGTGAACCGTTCTATATCTTGACGGTTGATGGCCGCCGCGAAGGACTTGCTCTTCCACTTCTTGCGCACGGACTTCACCGTGGCATCGCGTAAGTCCTTGGACGGGCGTACATATCCAACCGCCATGATCAGCCCGGTGAGCTCATCTACCGCCATCAATGTCTTGGCTAGCAGCGTTTCTCGAGATACTCCCATGTGCTCCGCGTGTCCTGCTACGGCATCGATCAGTTCCTCCGGCCATTGCAACTCTCGGAAGAGCTTCAACTCGGCACGGGGGTGCCCGTTCTCGGCATCATCCATGTCCGGGTACCTCTCGAAGTCCAGATCATGCACGAGGCCGGTAATTCCCCACAGTTCCTCATCCTCGCCGTACTTGCGAGCGTAGGCGCGCATGGCAGCTTCCACCGCCAACAGGTGCTTACGCAGGCTATCGGACGAAACCCACTCACAAACCAAATCCCAGGCTTCCTCACGGGTCGGCATGGTCATTCTCTTACCCTCCCTGAGACGGGCCAGACGCCCGTCGGGTAATTTCCGGCTGCATGTGATGATAGCACAGAGGGGTAACAAGGAGCAAACAGCGTCCAGCGGCGCGCGTGGACTGGGACTGCCTTGTCCGTCAGGACATCCCTCCACTAGCGATGATGCACCCCCGAGGTCGCTTCTCAAAACCAACTTAGTGACCAGTGGTAGGAGGGCATTGAAACATGTCCGAGTTCGTGATACACTGACCGCGAGAAATCGGGCCTAGCATCGTGATAGTAGCGATAGGAGGAATTCGTGCCAGAGCTGATTACCTTGGGCGAGACGATGATCCTGTTCAGCCCAGAGATGAACGGGCCGCTGCGCTATGTCGACCGGTACCGGCGACGCGCGGCCGGGGCGGAGAGTAACGTCGCTATCGGAGTCACACGGCTGGGACACACGGCAGGCTGGATCAGCCGGGTAGGGGATGACGAGTTCGGCCACTACATTCTGGCATCCCTACGCGGCGAGGGCGTGGATGTTTCCCAGGTGCAGATGGACCCAGACCACCCAACAGCCGTGATGTTTCGGCAACGGGGGTTAATGGGACACGTAGAGGTCATCTATTATCGACATGGCTCCGCCGCCAGTCACCTCACGCCGGATGACCTCGATCCGGATTACTTTCGCGATGCGCAGCTCCTGCATCTTACGGGCATCACGCCCGCGCTCAGCGCCGATTGTCGAGCTGCCGTCTACCGGGCGATCGAGCTGGCACGCGAGGCTGGACTTACCATCTCCTTCGACCCCAACCTGAGGCTCAAGCTATGGCCTCTAGCTGAGGCGCGTCCCGTCCTGCGCGACCTGGCCAGCCGTTCGGATATCGTGCTGACAGGGCTGGAGGAGGGCGAGAAGATATTTGGGTGTCAAGGAGAGGAACCCCTGGCAGCCGCCGTTCTGAACGCTGGCGCTCGGGTAGCAGTGATTAAGCTGGGGACGCGTGGGGCTTACCTGCGCAGCGCTGAGAGCGCGCTGCGTGTTCCCGCCTACCCCGTGCCACGCGTGGTGGACCCCGTAGGAGCTGGCGATGGGTTCGATGCAGGGGTATTGGCAGGCTGGCTCAAAGGATGGTCATGGCGGGATAGCCTGCAGCTTGGCGTGCTGGTGGGAGCACTGGCTGTGACCGTACCTGGAGACGTAGAAGGATACCCAGACATGAACCAGGTACGGTTCTACTGGGAGCAGCGGCCAGGCGGATCGGGGGATGTCAGCCGATAAGCAAACAAGGTGACTCCAGACAACACGAAAGCGGAGCTCCATAAGCTCCGCCCCTGGTACCCCCAGCAGGACTCGAACCTGCGCACCCGGCTCCGGAGGCCGGCGCTCTATCCACCTGAGCTATGGGGGCATCAACGCTAGTTTACCACAACTCAAACCGGTATGCAAAACAACGTTGATCTGTAATTGTTCACTGTTAGGGTAAGAGAGATTAGCTGCGCTGTATCCTCGTACACCAAGTCTCACGAAGTTGTGTGTCCTGCTGCCAAACGGGCCGAGATCTTGTTGGGCCCCACCCCCCTGTAG
>JAGHDS010000218.1 GCA_021159845.1 Anaerolineae bacterium | reverse complement strand
GTCCTGGAACATGAGGCCGAAGCCGCGCCGATGCGGCGGTATATGAGTGATGTCCTGTCCAAGGAACCGCACGGCGCCGGTCTCGGGTGTTTCCAGGCCGGCGATGATGCGCAGCAGTGTGGTCTTACCGCAGCCGCTGGGCCCCAGCAGGGCGAGGGTCTCGGCTGTGTGGACGATCAAGGAGACGTTTCGTACGGCTGGAGTGCCATTGTATGTCTTGGAGACCTGCTCGATCACCAGCAAGGGAGACGGCATGTTTAAAACTCCCCGATATCGCGATAGCGGAATCGTTCGATGAGGAGTAGGCCGACCGTGCATACGAGCATGAGCAGCGTGCTCATAGCCAGTGCCTGACCGTAGTTCAACTCGCCCGGCTGTCCCAGGAAGCGATAGATCGCTATGGGCATGGTCGGGAACTCCGGCCGCGCGACCAGCGCGGTGGCCCCGAACTCGCCCATGCTGACGGTGAACGCGAAGACGGCGCCTACCAGTACAGCTCGCCCCACGATGGGAAGGTCGATGCGGAGCCACGTCCGGGCAGGTGTGGCTCCCAACACGGCGGCGGCCTCCCTCCAATGAGGGTTGAGGCCGCGCAGCACCGGCAGCAGGGATCGGACGACGAACGGGTAGGCGACCAGGGTGTGGGCTAGCGGCACCAGTATGGGGGACACCCGCAGGTCAAGCGGTGGCCGCCCCAGGGCCAGGATGAAGCCGAACCCCAAAGTCACCGCGGAGGTGCCCAGCGGTAGCATGAATATGGGGTCAAGGATGGCGCTGAAGCCGTAGCGCGGCTGGGCCAGCAGATAGGCGCTGATGACGCCGATGAGCAGGGACATGCCCACCGTTGCCAGTGCGAAGACCAAGGAGTTGCGCACGGCCTCGGCCGGGGGAACGAAGAGGATTGCCTCGCGTCGGTTCATGAATAATTCCCGATAAAAGCGTAGCGACCAGCCGCCCTCCGTGGCGAGGGAGCGTTCGACCAGGGATGCCAGGGGGAGCATCAAGATCAATAGCAGCGTCCCCAGCCCGAGGAGCATCGCCAGCCTGGATCGCCAATCACGCATGGGTTGTTGTGTCGTCTGCTGGGGCCGGAAATTCAAGGGGATTGCCGTGCGAGCTTGTAGCCGCGTGTAGCCCCACATCACGATAAATGTGATCACCATTTGCACGATGGAAAGCGCTGCGGCGATGGGAAGATGGAATAGGTGGACGGCTTGTCGATAGATCTCCACTTCCAGGGTGGCGAAGTGGGGGCCGCCCAGGACGAGGATCACGCCAAAGGACGTGAAGCAGAACAAGAAGACGAGCAAGGAGGCTGCCGCCAGCGATGGCCAGAGGAGTGGCAGTGTGATTCTGAACAATGTGCGTCGACGATCGGCGCCCAACACCCGGGCTGCTTCCTCCAACTGCGGGTTCAGATTCGCCCAGAACCCCCCGACGATCCGGACGATTACCGTCGCGTTGTAGAAGACGTGGGCCAGCAGGATGATCCAGATCGTGTGCATCAGGGCGATGGGGGGATGTTCCAGGTGCAGTAGACGCATCAGCCACAGGTTAAGCCAGCCACGCGGCCCCAACAGAGCGATAAAGGCGGTGGCCACCACCAACGTGGGCAGCACGAAAGGGATCGTCGTCAGGGCTCGCAGCAGGCTCTTACCGGGAAAGGTGTAATGGGCGAAGATGTATGCTGCCGGCATACCTATGGCCAGCGTCAGGATGGTGGAGACGGTGGCCTGCCATGTGGTGAACCATAGGATGTGCAGGTAGTATCGGTCGGTGATGAGGACTCGCAGCGGTTGTAAGTCCAGATGCCCCTCCGGCGCCAGGCTTAGCCGGAAGATCGCCGATAGGGGGTAGAAGAAAAAGATCAGCAGGTAAACCAGTGGGAGCAAGAAGATGCTCTGACGCAACCTGGCACCTGCTCGCTCCCACCATGTCGAATCGCGCATGTACCTTGCCTAGTGCCTGATGTATGCCCGGGTGACGGCAATCGACACGCCATCACACGCGGCGACGTCTGCATGTTGAGGGTGGATCATCCGGATACCCAACGCTGTCTCAATGGAGCACAACCTTCGTCCAGGCGTCGATCCAGCGCTCACGTCCGGCGTCGATTTCCTCGGGCGTGATCTTGGCCGGTGCCGAGGGCACCTGGGCGAACTTTTGGAAGACCTCCGGCAGCGCGGCCGTCTCATTGGCCGGGTAGACGAACATCTGCAGAGGAATGTACTCCTGGAACGGTCGGCTGAGCATGAAATCCACCCATTTACGGGCCAGATCGGGGTGTTTTGCCCCCTTCAGGATCCCTACGAACTCGATCTGGCGGAAGCTCCCGCCCTCTGGCAGGATGTTGCCCGTAGGAGCCTCTTTAAGCTTCCCCTCGCTGAAGTACACCTCCGCGGCCGGGCTGGTGGCATAGGAGACGACCAGGGGCCGTGTGCCCTTGCCCGAGCCGCCGCTGAACTGACCGTAGTAAGCGTCCTCCCAGCCGTCCGTTACGTAAACATCATTCTCCCGCAGCTTCTGCCAGAAATTCAGATACCCGTCCTCGCCGAAGTAGGCGACGGTTGTGATGAGGAAAGCTAGCCCCGGGGATGACGTCGCCGGGTTCTCGACGACCAGGAGCCCTTTGTACTCCGGTCTCGTCAGATCCTCCAATCGCTGTGGAACGTCCAGCCCCTTCTCGGCGAAGTAGGCCTTGTCATAATTCAGGCAGACGTAGCCGAAATCGACCGGCAGCAGCCGGTGTTGGGAGTCCAGATCCAGCTCATCCGGGATCTCGGCGAGCTTGGGTGAGTCGTAGGATTCGAAGATGTCGGCCTGGATGGCTCGGCCGAAGAAGGTGTTATCGACGCCGAAGAAGACATCAGCCAGTGGGTTGTCCTTGCTCAGGATGGCCTGGTTGAGCGCCGCGCCCGCGTCGCCCGCCCGTAAGACTTTAAAGGTCGCACCCGTCTCTTGCTCAAACTGCTTGATCAGAGAGTCGCTGATGTTGAAGCTGTCGTGGGTCATCAGCACGAGCGTAGGATGCTCCGCTGTGGCCGTCGGCAGGGCACCCGGCCCGCTGGCCGAGGGGGCGCAGCCCGCCAGCACTACGGCCAGCAATAAGGTGCTGATAAAGAACCTCCGCATATGCCACCTCCATAGTGATGGATTCCCCTCACGCCTGAGGTCGACTTTGTTACGCTGCTTCAGCCCGACGTGCTCCCGGGACCGTGGACGACCAGAAGTGTGCCGCTGCGAAGCCGCACGCTTGCCTGTTGGGACAGCATGACATTGCTGATGCCCAGCGTGGAGCCGAATATCAGGCGGCCGTCGCTGAGTGCGTACTCCAGCCCCTCGGTGTAGATCCCTTGAACCTCCGGCGTGAGCGCGATCAGCGAGACCGTATCCCCCGGTGCTCCTACGATCACCGTCTGATCGCGCGTCACCCATGCCTCCTCGGCCCCTTCGGACAGGGAGAGCGAGATGGTGGCCCATCTCTCCTGGGCCAGCAGGAGCAGGTTGGCCACCGTCTGATCCAGGCGGCCGCCCAGCACGCCCATCAGGTGGGCAGAAGTGATCCCAGCCTCCTGAGCGGCGATCAGGGCTAACTCCAGATCTGTTTGGTCCTTACGTGCCGGATAGACGAGAAATCGCGTCCCGGATGCCTCCAAGGTAGCTCGTTGATCGTCCGGGAAGGAATCCAGGTCACCGACGATCAGGTCTGGGTGCAACCCGAGGGCCAGGGCGTGTCGTGTCCCGCCATCCGCACAGATCACCACATCGTCCGGCTGGATGTGCGACAGACAGGCAGCGTAGTCGGTGATAATGCCATTGGCGAAGATGAGCGCCCGCACCGCTCCTCCTTGCTTGGGTATATAAGAAGGCCACCTCACCAGGGTCGGCAGGTGGCCTTTGGCCGTCGTTCGGTGCCTCGCAGTCCCTACGCCGGCATTACCCAGGTCAGGTTCAAAGGGTCGACGGCAGGTCGTGGGTTGAAAGCCGTCCTCTCAGCCGGGTTACCCCCCAGCTCCCCTTGCGTGAGCCTCAATTGTCGTGGTGAGTGTAGCACGCCTCGCTATGAGCGTCAAATTCGTGTCCTGTTGTAACTGCTTTGAAATAGAATGGGTGAACGCAGATGACGCAGAAAAAGCCGATCTACGCAGATGAAGAAGGTGTTAAAATCAAGGATGATCAGTGAGGATCTGTGTGCATCCACGTCATCTGCGTTCTCATGTTCAGCTTTGAGCCCCTCTCGAATGCGCGATTGCCGTGCTTGCCAATGGATGCCGCATCACCGAATGGGAGCCCGGAGCCGCGCGAGGATAGGCACATGCCGGAACTGTCACCATCGCAGGCCCGTTCGGGAGTAGTGGAGCGACGTGGGGCGAGCCCCCCCAGCGTGTGGCGCTCGAGAGCCCGAGTGCTGCTCCGCTGGGGAATGCTCATTCTCCTCTTTCTCTTCTCCCTGGTATACCTGCCGGGGGAGTACATTCCCCCGGACATGTTGTTCAAGTATCAGGTGCGTACGCTGACAGGCCCGTACGAGTTCGATCTATTGTCGTGGGAAGTCGATGGACTGGCACAGAAAGCCAGGGAAGCGGTCCGGAACCCCGCTCGCGGTCTATCTCCGGCGCAGCAGGTTCAGCTCGTGCGCGATTATATGGCTACCGCCCGGCGCATCGGCGAATTGGAGGGGAAAATCGAGCGGATATATGCCACCCCGACCGTGACGGATCCTGATGCGGCCACCGCGACGCTTCGCGCTCAAAGGGCGGAGTTGCTGCAGGTTCAGCGGGCGCGCCGCCCGGCGGTTGAGGCGGTCCTGCAATCGCAGGTCAGCGCGGTCATGGTCAGTGAGGGGCTGACGTTCCTGGGGCATGTGTGGCCCCCGGTGCGGTTTGCCTTCTGTGAGCCGCCGTATTACCTGGTTATCTCCCCTCGGCGCCGCATCGAGCTGTACATGGGGGTGTATCTACAGCCGGATGTGCCTTTAGACCGACAAGTGAGCCTGGAAACCCAGGTGGAGTCGTTGGGCGATGTGTCGGCTCTGGTGGAGGGGACGGGTGGGTTCAGCTCCTTCCCGACTATGGTGATCGACCAGGCCAGCCTGGATTGGGTCCTGAGCACCATCGCTCATGAGTGGACGCATACGTACCTGGCCTTTCACCCGATGGGCTGGCATTATCACGACAGCAATGATACGATCACCTTGAATGAGACGGTGGCCTCCATCGTGGGGGATGAGATAGGGGGGAAAGTGTTGAGGCGGTTCTATCCCGACCTGGTCCCGCCCGAGCGCTCACGTGTCAGCCAACAACGGCCTGTAGAGCCCGGGACGTTTGATTTCGGCCGGGAGATGCGGAACACCCGGCTGGCGGTAGACGCTTTGCTGGCGAAAGGATACGTCCGGGAGGCAGAGGCGTTCATGGAAGCGCGTCGCAAGCGTTTCCTTGCGCATGGATATGCGATCCGCCGTCTCAACCAGGCCTACTTCGCTTTTCACGGCAGCTACGCTACCGGCCCGGGCGCAGTGAGTCCTATTGGTCCCAAGCTTACCCGGCTGCGCTCGGCCAGCCCGTCCTTGGCGGCGTTCTTGCACACTGTGGCTCGTATCACCTCTGTTGCTGAGCTGGACGCCGCGCTGCGCGCGCATGGGATCGAGCCGTAACGATGGAATACCCTCCTTTGCTCCCCGCGCGCTTCCTGCGCCGAGACAATCGGTTCCGTGCCCTTGTCGAGGTCAGTGGTTCCCCTGCGTCGGCATATGTACCGAATTCAGGACGTTTGGGGGAGCTTCTCGTTGTTGGTGCGCCGGTTTGGGTTCGTTCTATGGCCGCGTCTAACCGCAAGACGATGTATGATCTCTGCCTGGTAGAGCACGCGGGCGTGTTGGTCTCCATTGACGCTCGGTTGCCTCCCCGGCTGCTCGCAGAGGTGTGGGAAGCTGGGCGCTTGGAGGAGTTGTCCGGGTATGATGTGCTGGAACGCGAGGTGCAGGTTGGGGGGAGCCGGCTGGACCTGCGTCTACGGCGGGACGAGACGGTATGTTGGATTGAGGCTAAGTCGGTGACATTGGTGAGAGATGGTTTGGCTCTGTTCCCAGACGC
>JAGHDS010000328.1 GCA_021159845.1 Anaerolineae bacterium | reverse complement strand
GCCTGGAATTGCATGTACCTCTGCATATCCCCGATGGCGCCCATGCTGGCCCGCTCATCGATCGCCTTGGCCGTCTCCTCCGTGGGGCTGATGGAGTTGACGTAAAATTGCTTCAGGGTTAGCCCCAGTTGTGCGAAAGCGTCTTGTATCTTGGCTTTAACGGCGGCTCCCATCTCATCGAAGTACGCGGGCAGGTCGAACAATCCCTTGCCGCTCTCCCCCAGCAAATCAGTTAGATTGGAGATGATGATGCCGCGCAGGAAATCCTCGATTTGGCTGGTCTGGTAGATCCCCTGAGTACCTACGATCTTAGCGACGAACATCTGCGGATCGTTAACCTGCATGGAGTAGGTACCAAAAGCCCGCAATCGCACCAGCCCCAGGTCGGGATCGCGCAGGGCGATGGGTTCGGGTGTCCCCCATTTCATGTCCAGGAATTCCCGCATGTTGACGAAGTAAACCTCGGCCGTGAATGGGCTGCGGCCGTCGAAGGCCTTCCCCAGCAAGTTGATCAGCAGGGGAATGTTGGCCGTCGTGATCGTATGGCGACCTGGGCCAAAGGTATCCAGTGCCTTGCCGTCACGAAAGAAGACAGCCGTCTGGCTCTCACGCACGATCACCTGGGACCCGATGCGGAAGTCACCTGCTCCCACCTCGGGCACGCGGACCACGATGTCGTTCTCTCGCTGATTGGGAGCCTCAATAACGTCAAATATTCTAGGCATATCGCCTCACCTCCTTTTCCCCGCTCTGAGGATGGGACGAAGGGCGGATGGTGCTCACCACCCGCTTTCGCCCGCACCCCGGTGACCCGGGACGGCCATCGATCGCTGCCCCATGGTGATGGCAATCATCCGTCCCGCCGGGCCCTCTGTGTCTCATTCCTCCACTGTGTTGCGCATCGCCTCGCGGCGGTGACGCCACTGTCGGTTCAGTTCGGCCAGGAAATCAGCCAGGTCGTGAACGGTCTGGCCGATATTCTCCTTATCAGCGATCGCCTGTTCGACCGCATTTACCTTCTCTTGTAGCTCGCCCACGCGGCGGATCATCTCCTGATCGAACCGGGCCAGAGCCTCTAGCTGCTCCTCGCGCACCTTCTCGGCATCGAAGAACCCGGCGTACCCGTAGGCGGCCGATTTCACCCGGTCGATGAGCAGTTGAAGCCGTCCGATGGCTCGTTCCAGGTCATCCATCCAATCCAACCCGCCGCTGCCCAGCAGGTCGAGCTGCAGCCCCGTCAGCCGGCTGCGTTGATCTTCCAACAGCTGGGCCAGGGCATCGCGCACACGGCGGTCGGCTGCACGACGGAGCTCCTTCTCCTTGTATTCTCCGATGCCCGGCAGCCCCGATAAAGTACGTTCAATGGCATTTCTGCCCGATTTCATCTTATCCACAAGCCCCATGCTCATTCTCCCTTCACGCGTAGGACCCGCGTAGAACACTCCAGTTACCCGCGCCAGAGCGTTGTCACAGCGGGCAAGCGATGTAACATCCAGATACCCAATGGCAAGCCAATGATGCTGACGCACAATAGCCATGCCACCCCTGCCCAGATCAAGCTGAGCCACCAGCCGATGATGAGGAAATAGGGGAGCCGAATGAGCCAGCTATGTTGAGGAACCTCGTCATAGCCTAGCCGGACCCGATCGCCGCTCACCTCGGCGACGACGACCATCTTACTGGGCTTTAACGTTAGCACCTGTGGCACCCTATCCAGCATCCATAGCCCAAGCGGCAATCCAATGATCGTTAGATTCAAAAACCACGCGATCAAGATCCACACACCCGTGGCCTCCCACCCTATGAGGAAGAACCACAGGACCCGGAGCCACCAGGGGACCCTGGCGCTGGGCTGAACGACCTCACGTTGAGCACTCATTCGATTACCCTTTTCCCTGCCTGTCCACAGGGAGCGCAAACGGCAAAGGTCAACTGGACAGGAAGACCTGGGTGCCGCAGTATGGGCACTCGACCACACCTTTGCCGACCAGCTCCAGTTGAGCGCCGCAATTCGGGCACTTTTGATCTGCTTTGAGCTGGCTTGCCTCGCGGGAGTACAGTATCCCATCCTTCCAGTTCACCGCGCCGCTGAAAAGCTGCTTCCCCACCAGGTCGCGTATCCAGTCCTCCACCTGATCGCGCGGGGCGTTCATCTCCAGGGCGATGTCGCTGATGCGCACCTGCCCCTGGGTTAGTACCATATTCAGAACCTGCTTCTCCTTCTCCACCTCGGCGAACTCCACGGCCTCCCGGTGTCCGCGAAGCGCAATGTAACCGCCCACGCCTCCCAGGATAAGCACGGCTGGCAGCGCGAGCACAAGGCCCAGCAGCGCGGCCGAGATGCTCAGCCGATGCGTCGCGACGCCTGAAGCCAGAAATGCCCCGGCGACCAGGCAGATGAGAATGCTTGCGACTACCATAATGATGCCGGTAACCCGGCCCATACCTACCATTGTTCCTCCAAACATGCTGAATCGTGATCCTGATGGCCCTGCGATCCGATCACCGGCTTCAAG
>JAGHDS010000061.1 GCA_021159845.1 Anaerolineae bacterium | reverse complement strand
GCGGCGATTATTTTGACAAACGTCGCAAAGAATCCAGGGTCGACTACCTGACCCGTCAATTGCGTAGACTTGGCTATCAGGTGCAACTCGATCCTTTGTCGATTGCGGCCTGATGTGTTCTATTTACGGAACAGTCGCCATGAGCGGTGGCACACCGCATAACGATGAAAATGGACGGTCGATACCGATGAGCATAAGAACGCAGATGACGCTGATGCACGCAGACCCTCACGGATCATCCCGATTTTGCCCTTTCATCTGCGTAGATCGGCTTCTTCTGCGTCATCAGCGTTCACCGATCCTATTTTCGAAGCAGTTACTGGCTTGGCACCAATCCGGGAAATCCGTGTATAATTGGGGGGGATGGCTTCGGTATGGCCGGGTTCACTGGCGCGCCGGAGCGACAAGATCTCTTCGTGAGGAGGTGATGTCAGTGGCTGTTGAGCGGGATCGCGAGCTGCGCCGCCGGCGACACCGGAAGAAGAAGGTCCGTCGTCTGCGTGCCCGCCTGGAGCAGACCAGGGACCCGGAGGAGCGGCAGCGGCTGATCGCGAAGATCCGTCGGGTCTCCCGTTACGCGCCCGTCCCAGAATCGTGATCGAGGTATCATCCGTCAGGGCTCACCGGGGTAGATGGTGAGCCCTGATAGCTTGGCCGGGGTCGCGCCTGATGTTCTACGCGCTTGCCTACTCAGGGAGCAGTACGCTCACGGATGCACGGCCAGCTTGCGGCGATGAAACGCCATTGTATCGGGGGTAAGTTATGTTAAAAGAGGCTATGCTACAGAGGTCGTTACGTAGGGGATATGTACAATGCACAGCGTGTGAGCATTGGTGCGCGGTCGCGCCCGGCGAGGCGGGAAAGTGCGGGGTCCGACGCAATCTGGACGGCAGCTTGAAGCTGATTCTGTATGGTAGGGCAGCAGCAGTCAATGTGGACCCGGTGGAGAAAAAGCCGCTGTTTCATTTCCTGCCCGGCCAGCCCATCTTCTCGATCGGTACGTTGGGATGTAACTTCAGTTGTAAGTTCTGTCAGAACTGGGAGATCTCGCAGCTAAAGGATTTCCCCTTGGATGATCCGCGCACGGGGTACGATCTTCCGCCAGAGCGGATCATCGAGATTTGCCGGCAGCGCGACATCCCTATGGTTGCCTTCACCTACAATGAGCCGGTCGTCTTCTTCGAGTATGCATACGATACGAGTCGCCTGGCACACGCCGCAGGGATGCGAACGGTCTTTGTATCCTCAGGCTTTGAGACCCTGCAGGCCCTGGATGAGATCGAGCCGTATCTGGACGCCGCGAATTTTGACTTGAAATCCTTCAGCGACCGTTTCTATCGCGAGATGTGTGGGGCGCGGCTGAAACCAGTGTTGCGTAATATCGAGCATACTTGGCGAGACACAGACATCTGGTTAGAGGTCACAACGCTGGTCATTCCCAAGCTCAATGATAGCGACTCGGAGTTGCGCGATATCGCCCAGTTCCTTGCTGGGATCAGCCCAGATATCCCGTGGCACATCTCGGCGTTTTATCCGCATTATCAGATGAGCGATTGGCCTAGCACGCCGCCTTCCACCCTGGTCCGGGCATACGAGATCGCCCGGGAGGCTGGCTTGCGATACGTTTACGTAGGCAACATCCTGGATCATAAGCGTGAGAGCACGTACTGCCCCAAGTGTGGCGCGCTGCTCATCGAGCGCTTGGGATATCATGTGCACGAATTATGGGACGAGCCTGGTGTGTGTCCTCGCTGTGGGTATCACATCCCCGGCGTGTGGGGGGCTCGCGGTGAGGTCTTCGCGAAGCCGCGAGGGGTTACATCTTGAGAGCGCGCCGGGTCCATCGCGGGAGGGTTGACGAGCCTCCCACATGTCGACGATTGTGTAGCACTCTCCCACGCCGTAAAAGGAAAGGGGGTGAGCCATATGAATAGCGCTGCTCGTAAGGCACCGGTGCGTTCGGAGGCGGTCGCTGGGACCTTCTACCCGGCTCAGCCGGATGTGCTCCGCAAGGCGGTGGCGTCGTTTATCGAGGCGGCGGATGTGTCGGATCTCCCTGCGCCGCCACGGGCGGTCATCGCGCCGCACGCGGGCTACATCTACTCGGGGCCAGTGGCGGGCTATAGCTATCGGGTCCTGCAATCCCTGCCCAAACGGCGGTATCTTGTGTTCCTGATGGGGCCGGCTCACTATGTCCCTGTGTCGGGTGTGGCTGTGGGAATGTTCTCCGCCTTCCATACGCCGCTGGGCCAGGTGCCCGTGGCTGAGGATGTGACGGGACAACTGCTGGCCTCGGGCGCTCCGTTCGTTGAGGATCAATACGCTCACCTGCCGGAGCACAGCCTGGAGGTACAAATCCCCTTCTTACAGGTGGCGCTGGGAGATGGATTCCGGCTGGTTCCCCTGCTTTTCGGACAGGTGGACCCCATCCCTGTGGCGGACACATTGCTACCGTTCGTCGCTCACGATGAGGACGCGTTGATCGTTGTCAGCTCGGATCTGAGTCACTATCATCCTTATGACGCCGCGCGACGGTTGGATCTCGAGACCCTGGCAGCGATCGAGCGAGGAGATATGGCCGCGGCCGCGCGAGGGGAAGCATGTGGCATCTACCCGGTACTGACGCTGATGGCTATCGCGCATCGGTTAGGTTGGCGAGCGCACATTCTGGATTACCGCAATTCCGGTGATACAGCGGGCGACCGCACGCGCGTGGTTGGGTATGGCGCGGTGGCCTACACGGGGGCGTAGGTACTAACCGTTATGGGACGTTGATGAGGAGGTGAATCGTGGAGACGCGGAGAGAGGGTGATGGCCGCGGGGAGACACCGAAGTACATTCAGGACGATGAGGGTGAAACGCTGTTGCAAATCGCGCGGCGTGCATTGGAGGAGGCCGTATTGCACAACCGGCGTTGGGAGCCGGACTTGAACGGTTTGTCGGACCATCTACGGGATCCAGGTGCCAGCTTTGTCACACTACTCACTCATGGGCAATTGCATGGTTGCATCGGCACGGTGGCCCCGATACGGCCGCTAGCCCTGGATGTGGCGGCCAACGCGGTCAGTGCGGCGTTTAATGATCCGCGTTTCCCCCCTTTGACGCCGGGAGAACTCCCTCATACATCCGTCGAGGTCTCCGTGTTAGGGCCTATGCAGCCAGTTGCCTATCAGAGCATACACGATCTGTTAGCGAAGATCCGGCCAGGGGTAGACGGGGTGCTGATTAAGCATGGATGGCATCGCGGCTTGCTGTTGCCCCAGGTTTGGGAGCAGCTACCCTCTCCGACGGAATTCCTGGCCCATGTGGCATTGAAGGCCGGGCTTTCACCGGACGTCTACACGGACCCGGAGACGGAAGTTTACGTCTTCCAGGTTCAATCATTCGAGCAGCCGGCCCCGTCTGAATGATCCGCGTTGAGCAGAGTCCCTCGGATGTTTCCCTGATAGGCACTCAGCGGACATATCTAAGCGTTGATAGAACCGTCCCCTCGCCTCCTGGCCTGAGTGACCCGCGAGTTTGCTGTTCCGTAAATAGAATGGATGAACGCTGATGACGCAGAAGAAGCCGATCTACGCAGATGAAAGGGCAAAATCGGGATGGTCCGTGAGGATCTGCGTACATCAGCGTCATCTGCGTTCTTATGCTCATCGG
>JAGHDS010000279.1 GCA_021159845.1 Anaerolineae bacterium | reverse complement strand
TTATAGATGCGTTCCCTGGTGGACGTCAATCATACGCCCGCCCGCCGCTCACTCGATTTGACGCCGATTCTCGTGGTACGTATAATTTATGCACCGTGACCTGACAATTGGCAGTCATCTCCCCGAGGGGAGAGTACCATAAGGGGGCCATTCCTCTCATGTCAGAGAACCGGTCAAACCGGAGGACATAAGAGGCACGTGGCGCCCCTTTTTGTACTTCAGACTTCACTCTCAAGGAGCCGCCATGAAACTCATCGAGAGGTTAAATGAGGACTTGAAAGACGCCATGCGGGCTGGGGATCAAGCCCGTAAGCTAGCCATTCGCTCCGTCAAGACTGCCGTGCGCAACGCAGAGGTGGAGAAAATGGCCCCGCTCGACGATGATGAGGTGCTGGCCGTAATCGCAAAGCAAGCAAAGATGCGCCGCGAGGCCATCGAGGAGTTCAAACGCGGGAGACGTGAGGACCTGGTCGCTAAAGAGGAGGCCGAGCTGGCCGTGCTGGAGGCCTATCTCCCCCAACAGCTCACCGCCGAGGAGATCGAGGCCCGGGCAAAAGAGGTCATCGAGGAGCTCAAAGCTCAGGGACAGGCCAATATGGGTAATGTCATGCGCCGCCTGATGAGCGAGCTGAGGGGACAAGCTGACGGCCGCCTGGTTAACCAAATCGTTCAGCGGCTCTTAAAGCAAGGCTAAGCTTTCGCGCACAAGTGGCCGTCGGGAGGACAGCCCGGGCCACTTAGGAGATCGGGGCAGCCGTGGCACAAATGGAGTCGACGGTCAAACGATCGGATAAGAGACGTCAACCACACGAGATCACGTGGTGGCAACGAGTACAGGCGATCTTCTGGAGCGGGGTCTTCCTCATCAGCGCATCGCTTGTGCTGGCGCTACCGCTCCCCATCAACAGCCAAGTCGCGCTCTCCGTGGGCGACGTAAGCCCGGTGGACATCCGCGCCCCGCGTCGGATCACCTACGAGAGCAAAGTGCTCACAGAGCAGGCGCGCGAGCGAGCGACAGCCGCCGTGCCTGACGTATACGACCCGCCCGACCCTCGCATTCGCCGGGAGCAAGTCGCCCGCGCTCGCGAGGTCCTCGATTTCATCGACAGCGTGCGTCACGACGAGTACGCCAGCCTGAACCAGCGCATCGCCTGGATCAACGCCATCCCGGACGTCGCGCTCTCGCGCTCAGCAATCGAGCGTATGCTCTCGCTAGATGATAAGTCCTGGCGCCGGGTTGCCAGCGAAACCCAGGCGGTGCTGGACCGGGTCATGCGGGAGGAGATCCGTGAGGACCAACTTCAAACCTACCGACAGCGGGTATCCAGCCTGGTCAGCCTGAACCTCACGGACGAGGAGGCCTCGGTCACCACCGAGCTCGTGCGCGCTCTGATGCGCCCCAATAGCTTCTTCAACGCCGAACGTACTCAAGCGGCGCGCGAGGCCGCCCGCGAGCGTGTTCCTCCTCAGACGCGAACGCTGGAGGCGGGAGAGATCATCCTGCGCGCCGGAGATGTCGTGGGACCGGAACACATCGAGGCGCTGGACGCCCTGGGGATACGCCAAGCGCGGGCTTCGCTGCTTGACATCCCGCGAGCCACATCTTTTGTCGCTCTGATTGTGTTAGTCCTGGGCGTCTACCTCTACCGGCTGGAGCCGAACTTCTGGACGGAACGGCGCAGGCTGCCGCTGCTCACCTCGCTGATGCTCGGCTTCCTGGTCCTGGCACGCGTGATGACCCCCAACGGCTCTTTACTTCCATTCATCTTCCCACTAGCCGCTATGACCATGCTCTTGAGCGCACTGCTGGACCTGCGCACATCCATTCTGGCAACAGTCGGGTTGGTCCTGCTCGTCGGCTACATGACGAACGGATCGCTGGATCTGATGACTTATCTGCTGATGGGCAGCCTGGTAGGCGCCTTCACCCTGGGCCGCGGCGATCGGCTGAGCGCCTTCGTATGGGCCGGCGTCTCCGTTACCCTGGCCGACCTGGCCGTCCTGCTCACATTTCGAATCTCCACGGGGCCACTGGACACGGCCACCCTGATCGATCTGACCGGGGTGGCCCTTGTCAACGGAGGATTGTCCGCCAGCCTTGCGCTGATCAGCTTCTTCCTGCTCGGATCGATCTTCGGTATCACGACATCCCTGCAGCTGATGGAGCTCTCGCGTCCCACACATCCGCTGCTGCGCCAACTTCTGTTAAAAGCTCCCGGTACGTATCACCATACTATCCTGGTCAGCAACCTGGGCGAGCGCGCTGCGGAGGCCATCGGCGCCGACCCCCTGCTGACGCGCGTCGGCGCGTACTACCACGACATCGGCAAGACGCTGCGACCGTACTTTTTCGTCGAGAATCACGTGGATGGCACAAACCCGCACGACCGACTGGATCCGTACACGAGCGCTCAGATCATCATCAGCCATGTCAAGGATGGGCTGGAGATGGCTCGCAAATACCGACTACCACAAGGTCTGCGGGATTTCATTCCCGAGCATCACGGTACGACGCTGGTTAGTTACTTCTACCATAAAGCCCTGGAACAGGCAGATGACAAGGAATCCGTAGACGAGCAAGCCTTTCGATATGCCGGGCCACGTCCTCACAGCAAGGAGACAGCTATTATCATGCTCGCAGACGGATGTGAGTCCGCCGTCCGAGCTGCCCGGCCTCGCTCTCGCGATGAGATCGACCGAATCGTACGTAAGATCATCAATCAGCGGCTGCTGGATGGCGAGCTGGATGAGTGTGATCTGACGCTACGGGATCTGGACCGCATTCGTGAGGCATTCGTGCGCACCCTGCATGGGATCCATCACCCGCGTATTCAATACCCGGAGCTGATCGAGGGCCCCACACAGCCCAGCACGATGGAGAGAGAGGGGACCAATGATGGCGAGCCAGCCCCTATCGCCGCGGTTTCCACCCGTACGGATCTTCCGCCTGATGGGAACAGGAGTCCTGGCAATGGCGTGGGATGAGGAGACTCAAACGCTCGCCAGCGTCACCATCCAGGTGGACGAAGGGATCCCAACCCCCGTCGCCCTGGAGGAGATCGCTCAGGCCGTATACACCACGTTGGAAACTGAGGGACAGCCAGAGGGGGAGGTTACCGTCCTGCTCACCGATGACGCCCGTATCCGCGAGTTGAATTGGACATACGCGGGCGTGGATGCCCCCACCGACGTGTTGAGCTTCAGCGCCCGAGAGGGCGACCAACCCTTCATCACCCCGCCTGATGCCCCCCCCTACCTGGGCGATATCGTGATCTCCATGCCTTACGCCATGCGTGAGGCCGAGGAAAACAACGAACCCCTGCAAACGGCCTTGCGCCTACTGGCCATCCACGGCACGCTCCACCTGCTGGGCTACGACCATGCGACGGAGGAGGAGAAAAGCAGGATGTGGCAACGCCAGGAGGCCATCATGGATTTGCTATCAGCGCAATCATGAGCAAGCTCAACCGTTGGCAAAGCTTCCGATGCGCGTTGTCGGGCGTCGCTTATGTGTTGAGAACACAACGCAACGCGCACATCGAGCTGGTCATGGCCTTACTGGCCGTCGCGATGGGGATCATACTACAAGTCACCCGGCTGGAATGGGCCCTTCTGGTCCTCGTCATCGGCATGGTGTTCACCGCGGAGATGATCAACACCGCCACGGAGCACGCCGTAGACTTAGCAACCAACGAATGGGATCCGCTTGCACGGGTGGCCAAGGACGCCGCAGCCGCCGGGGTTCTTGTCGCATCTCTCACAGCGTTGATCATCGGCATCCTTATCTTCGGCCCGCGCCTCTGGGCTCTACGCCCCATGTAGATGAGATGGTGACTACGCACGGCATTCAAGACCCCCACTCCATCCTGGATCAAGCATGAACAACAGTTCTCACACGGCCGTGTCCGGCTGCCTTGGACGGGTTAAGGCCCATAGCGCAAAGAGCACAGCGATCAGGCCGAGGATTTGAACACCATGATAGCCGCCGGTCAGCACCCATGACTGCGCCCGGAATGGCTCAAAGATCAACCGGACCAGGCCATATCCCAGAAGGCTGCCCCACGCAAGGTCTCCCGGCCGAGCTACTTGCCGCCTCCGCCAGAGCACGATCAACACGATCCCTATCGCCAACAGCTCGTACACCTGGACGGGGTGCCGACGCTCGCCCCACAAAGGTATAGCCCAGGGCACATCCGACGGGACGCCGAAGGCATCGCCGTTGAGCAGATTGCCGAAGTCGATCAGAATCAACGCCAGCGGGAGCCCCAGCGCGATGGCATCGGCCGCGTCGGCGTTGAGCGACCGGGCACGCCACAGATAGCCCAGGGCAACCAACGCTCCGGCCGCCAGGGCTGCGGATGGCACGATCGTGCCCGGCTTGGGCGAGAGGATGGCCAGCGGATCGCTCCGGTAGGCACTCCAATGGAGCAGCACGTACACTATCCTCCCGGCGACCAGCCCACCGCCCAGCCCAAGAAAACCGGCGTTCCACAACCGCTCGCCGTCCAACCCGCGTCGATCCGCCTCCCGGCCGGCGAGCCACAACCCGGCATACAGTGCGGCGAACAGGATAAGCGGCTTCGTGGGCAACGCCACATGGCCGATCTGAATGACAGGTAACATCGCCGTCTCCTACTCACCCAACAGGGTGGCCAGCTTGCTCTGCAGCAGGGCCTCGCTCATCGGCCCGCCGATCACCATATCCCGAATCATCCCCTGCCGGTCGATGAAATAGGTCGTGGGGAGCGCCTGCACGCGGTATAAGCGCCCGACATTCCCCTGTGCGTCCAGGAGAACGGGGAAGCTGATCCCAAATTCCTTCAGGAAAGGGTTCACGGCAGCACCGGTCTCCCCCTGATTCACTCCCAAGACGACCACGCCATCCTCTCGATGCGCCTGGTATACCCTCTCCAGGGCAGGCATCTCCGCCCGGCACGGAGGACACCAGGTAGCCCAGAAGTTCAAGACAACAGCCTGGCCTCGTAGTTCCGACAAGGATACCGGCTGGCCATCCAGGCGGGACAGCGTGAAATCCGGGGCCATAAGCCCAACCCGAGCGCCCTGTGCGGGTGTATGCTCCTGGGCGCCCGCGGGAGATCGGCTGAACTGTATCCAAGCAAATCCCAAAACCGCCGCCAGCGCCAGCAGCCCCCACCGTGCTCCGTGTAATCGCCTCATGCAACTCCCCTCGTACCGCTCAGTCATCACCAACAACCGATATGCCCATAAAAGGCACGGACACATGGAAAGTGCTGCCCTGCCCCTCCCCCTCGCTCTCCGCCCAAATACACCCGCCATGCGCCTCGACGATCCGGCGACACAACCGCAATCCAACCCCCATTCCCCCGAAACGACGTGCGGCACCACCTTCAACTTGATAAAGGTCAAACACCCTATCCAACTCACCTGGCGGGATGCCAACCCCCTCATCCGACACGGAGATCCTGAGATCGTTCTCGCTCCGCCATACCCTCACCCTCACGGTGCCGCCGTGCGAGCTGAACTTCAAAGCGTTGTCCAGAAGCTCATCCATCAGCTGCCTCATCCGCTCGGGATCAATCACCAGAGCCGGTAGACCATCCTCGACGCTTAGGCGAAGCGATATCCCCGCATGAGCAGCCTTCTCTCGCCAGGCCCGCACGGCTTGCTCAAAGAAGGGGGCCACATCCACCGGAACCTTTTTGAGATCCCGAGCGCTAAGAGCTTGTAGCGTAAGCATCCGATCCACCATGGAGAGAAGCCGATCGTGCTGTTCCTCTATGCCCGCGACAATCTCCTGATACGTGGCAGTCCCTATATCCAAGCGGCCGCTCTGCAGAAGCTCGACGTACCCCTTGATGAGTGAAAGAGGCGTGCGTAGCTCATCCCAGGCGTTTCGAGTCAGCTCCTCCCGGGCCCGCATGGACTCTTGCAGCTTCTCGTTGATCCGCCGCATCTCGTCATACAGACGAGCATTCTGAAGCGCCACTGCCGCCTGCCGAATGAAGGTCGCCATCACCTCCCACTCCGCTCGAGACCACGTCCGCGGCGCGTTATAATAGCAAGCCACGGTCGCGATCATTCGTCCTTCGTACACCAGCGGCCACAACGCGAACGCCCGGATACCCTCCATCCGGGTAAGCACCTGCACCCACTGATATCGATCCCGCAGAAGTTCCTCCGTGTCCGATATCAGAATCGGGACCGGATCCTTCCACAGCCGTCTGGCGGGCAGGCGATCCACGTAGCTCGTGACCTGCTCGATATAGTTGGCAGAGAGACCGTGCGACCAGGCGCAAAAGGCACCGTCGTCTTTGCCACGAATGTACACGGCCAACCGATCAGCATTGCTTAGGGCCACTGCCCCTTCTCCGATGGCCAATATGACATCCCTCACCGAGAACGGCCGATTCAGCCGGCCGTTCTCGGTGAGGGATGTCATATTGGCCATCGGAGA
>JAGHDS010000200.1 GCA_021159845.1 Anaerolineae bacterium | reverse complement strand
TTGCGCAGTATCTTCGACGGGATTCAGCGTCCCTTGCCCGTATTGGAGATGCGTAGTGGGTCTTTCATCGGGCGGGGGGTGCATTTGACGCCTCTTTACCGCAAGGATCGATGGAGTTTTACCCCCAAGGTGAAGGTCGGTGACGAGGTGATAGGAGGAACTATCTTGGGGGTCGTGCCGGAGACCCAGGCCATTGAGCATCGCGTGATGGTGCCGCCTAACGTAGCGGGTGAGTTGACTTGGGTTGCCCCAGCCGGCGAATACACGATCGAGGATCCCATCGCTCGCGTGAAGACGGAGGATGGGGAGCGCGAGTTGACGATGCTTCAGCGGTGGCCTGTGCGCCGGCCTCGCCCGTATCGAGTGCGCCAGGGCCAGACTGAGCTGTTGGTCACTGGTCAGCGTGTGCTGGATTCCTTCTTCCCGCTCGCCAAAGGCGGGGCGGCAGCGATCCCCGGCGGGTTCGGAGCCGGCAAGACGGTCATGCAGCACCAGATCGCGAAGTGGGCTGATGCCCATGTCGTCGTTTATATCGGCTGCGGAGAGCGTGGTAACGAGATGACGGAGGTGTTGCAGGAGTTTCCGCATCTGGTTGACCCGCGCAGCGGAAGGCCGCTGATGGAGCGCACGGTGCTGATTGCGAACACCTCGAACATGCCGGTGGCCGCTCGCGAGGCCAGCATCTACACCGGTGTTACCATCGCTGAGTATTATCGGGATATGGGCTACCACGTGGCCCTGATGGCGGACTCGACCTCACGTTGGGCTGAGGCGTTGCGTGAGATCTCCGGTCGGCTGGAGGAGATGCCTGCCGAGGAAGGTTATCCGGCCTATCTGGCTGCCCGCCTGGCTGAGTTCTACGAGCGCGCTGGCTATGTGGAGACGTTGAACGGCCAGCATGGCTCGGTCAGCATCATCGGGGCAGTCTCCCCGCCCGGCGGCGATTTCTCCGAGCCTGTCACACAGCACACCAAGCGGTTCATCCGTTGCTTCTGGGCGCTGGACAAGTCGTTGGCATCCGCTCGCCACTTTCCTTCGGTGAACTGGTTGGAGAGTTATAGCGAGTATCGCGATGAGTTGGCCGACTGGTGGCAGAAACAGACTGGCAAAAGTTGGCACGAGATGCGTGCTCAGGCGATGGAGATCCTGAATGAGGAGAATCGCCTGTCTCAGATTGTTAGATTGGTGGGGCCGGATGCGCTCCCGGATGAGCAACGGTTGATCTTGGAGACAGCGCGGATCCTTCGTGAGGGCTTTCTGCAACAGAGCGCCTTGGACGAGATCGATACGTATTGTGCCGTTCAAAAACAGATCCACATGTTGGATTTGATCTTGCACTTCCACGAGAGAGCACAGCGGATTGTTCATCGTGGGGCTCCTATCCTTGTCATTCACGCCTTGCCGATCGTCAACACTTTGGTGCGGATGAAAACGCTCGTTCCCAATGACCAGTTGGAGAAGCTGGACGAGATCCGCAAAGACATGGATCAGCAGATGGATCAACTGGAGACGAAGTACAAATGAGCGGATTGCAGGATCGCGGGGGACAAGAGGTCATCGGCGTTGCTCATGTGGAGGGCCCTATTGTTGTTGTTCAGGGGACGGGCAGCGTCGGTTATGATGAGGTTGTGGAGATCATAGATTCACAGGGTGAGGTGAGAGAGGGCCGCGTGTTGGAGGTGGGCGAAGGTGTAGCCGTTGTAGAGGTGTTCGCTGGCACCACCGGGCTCTCGATCGCGGGCACGCGCGTCCGGTTCCTGGGACGGCCGTTCTATGTTCCTGTCGCTGAGGAGATGCTAGGGCGTATCTTCGATGGGCTGGGGCGGCCGATCGACGGCGGGCCTCAACCTCTAACTGACCATTATATCGATGTGAATGGTAAACCGATTAATCCAACGGCACGTGTGTACCCCAGGGACTATATCCAGACGGGCATCTCGGCCATTGACGGGATGAACACCCTGGTCATGGGCCAAAAACTGCCGCTCTTCTCCGGTAGCGGGTTGCCGCACGACCAGCTGGCTGCTCAGATCGTGCGGCAGGCGACCCTGGGGGCTCCGGTAGGGGGGGCAAAGCCTGAGGCCTCGCAGTTCGCCATCATTTTCGCAGCTATGGGCGTGAAGCACGATGTGGCGGCCTTCTTCCGCGAGTCATTCGAGGAGAGTGGAGCGCTGAGCCGGGTGGCCATGTTCCTGAACCTGGCGGACGATCCACCAGTCGAAAGGTTGATCACCCCGCGTACGGCGCTTTCCCTCGCCGAGTATTTGGCCTTTGAGCGGGATATGCACGTATTGGTCGTCTTCACCGACATGACGAACTACTGCGAGGCGCTGCGCCAGATCTCGAACATCCGAGGTGAGGTCCCTAGCCGTAAGGGCTATCCGGGCTATCTCTATAGCGATCTGGCTTCCATGTACGAGCGGACGGGGCGCATCAAGACGAGCAACGGGTCGATCACTCAGATGCCCATCCTCACAATGCCGAATGACGACATCACCCATCCTGTGCCCGACCTGACGGGGTATATCACGGAAGGACAGATCGTGTTGAGCAGGGACCTTTCGCATCAAGGTATCTACCCGCCTATAGCCGTACTACCCAGCCTCTCGCGGTTGATGAAGGATGGCATTGGAGAGGGGCACACGCGTGG
>JAGHDS010000502.1 GCA_021159845.1 Anaerolineae bacterium | reverse complement strand
CTCTGCGACCAGCTAGACCCCCCCTACGTCGAGGTCGAACCCGGCCACTCCGTCCGCTGCCACCTCTACACACAATAGAAAGCGGACCAACATGGCCGGTCAGAAAGCATCGCGCGATAGGGTGTGTTCTGTTTGACAAAAATATATTCGTATGCTAGAATCTCCTGTTGCGATATAGAAGGTTGTGCCTTGGTTTTACTTTTCTGTAAAGATCACATGAAAGGTTCCCGTATCGATAGTAACCCATTCGCCCGGAGTGGGTTTTTTTGCGCGCAAAAGGAGTGGGTGAGAAGATGAGAGATTGGACTGGGAACGATCACACCTTCAAGTACAAGTCGTACGCCCGACTGCCGGATGTGCTTCCACTTCCCCGCCTCATCGAGATCCAGCTAAACTCTTTCCGGTGGTTCCAAACAGAAGGACTCAGAGAGCTGTTCGACGAGATCAGTCCCATTGTCAGCTTTAACCGCAACCTGGAACTCCATTTCGGAGAGTTCTGGTTCGGCGAGCCCAAATATTCGGAGCAGGAGTGTCGCGACCGCGACATGACCTATGCCGCGCCATTATGGGTCAAGACGAAGCTGATTAACAAAGAGACCGGCGAGATCACCGAGCAGGACGTCTTTATGGGGGATTTTCCCTTGATGACAGACGCAGGTACCTTTATTTACAACGGCGCCGAGCGTGTTGTCGTCAGCCAACTCATCCGGTCACCAGGGGTGTATTTCACCGCCGAAGAGGATCGCGCCACGGGGCGCGCGCTCTGTTCCGCCAAGCTCATCCCCAGCCGGGGGGCCTGGCTGGAGTTCGAGACGTCGAAGCGGGACATCCTGTCCGTCAAAGTGGACCGCAAGCGCAAGCTGCCTGTTACCGTGCTCCTGCGCGCTATCGGCTACGGGACGGACGACGAGATACGGGAGCTGTTCGCTGAAGTCGATAACATGCCAGAACATCCCTATATTGAGGCCACCCTGGAGCGCGATCCGACCTCCACACCCGGCACCGGGGAGGAAGCATCCAAGCAAGGCGTAGATGACGCTCTGTTGGAGTTTTACAAGCGATTGCGGCCAGGCGATCCGCCGACGCTGGACAACGCTCGCTCCTTCCTGCAAAATCTCCTATTCGCTCCGCGCCGCTATGACCTGGGACGCGTCGGGCGTTACAAGCTGAATCGAAGGCTTGGGCTCAACGTGCCGCAGACACAGCGCACCTTGACCAAAGAGGACCTGGTCAAGGTCGTTGAGACCATGATCAAGATCAACAACGGCGTCGAGCACGGGGATGATATCGACCACCTGGGTAACCGCCGGGTGAAGACGGTGGGCGAGCTGATTCAAAACCAGCTGCGTATCGGGCTATTGCGCATGGAACGCGTCGTGCGGGAGCGCATGTCCATCCGGGAGCCGGAACAACTCAGCCCGTTATCACTCATCAACATCCGCCCGGTCGTGGCGGCCGTGCGCGAGTTCTTCGGTGGATCCCAGCTCAGCCAATTCATGGACCAAACCAACCCACTGGCTGAGTTGACACACAAGCGACGCTTAAGCGCCTTGGGACCTGGGGGCTTGCGCCGGGAGCGTGCAGGCTTCGATGTGCGCGACGTGCATCACAGCCATTACGGCCGTATCTGTCCCATCGAGACGCCGGAAGGTCCCAACATCGGCCTGATCGGGTCACTGGCCACCTACGGCCGGATTAACGACTTCGGCTTCATCGAGACCCCTTACCGTCGTGTGCTGCGAGAGGTCCCCAACGAGCCGGAGCGATTGCTCGATCACACGCTGCGCGAGGATGTGACGGATCCGGATTCGGGTGAGGTGATCGCCGAAGCGGGCACTGTGGTTGACGAGGCGTTGGCGAAGCGCATCGCGAGCTTGGCGAACCGGTTGCCCACCATCAAGGTCAGACCATTTGCCACAAACGAGATCGTCTATCTGTCCGCTGACGAGGAGGAACGTCATGCTATCGCCCAGGCCAGCACTCCATTAAACGAGCGCGGCGAGTTCCTGGAATCCCGCATCTCGGCGCGACGTAGCGATAAGTTCCTCTTTGAATCGCCGGAGCGGGTGGACTATATGGACGTCTCGCCCAAGCAGATCATCTCCGTATCGGCGGCTCTCATCCCCTTCCTGGAGCACGACGACGCCAATCGGGCATTGATGGGATCCAACATGCAACGACAAGCTGTGCCGTTGCTCCGCCCGGAGGTGCCCCTTGTGGGCACGGGCATGGAGTTGCAGGCCGCCCTGGATTCCGGGCAGGTAGTCGTGGCGCAGAATCCCGGGGAGGTGGTCAGCGTCACATCCAACGAGGTCACCATCCTGGAGGATGACGGTACCCGCCGTGTGTATTCATTGCGCAAGTTCAATCGATCTAACCAGTCCACCTGTGTGGACGAGCATCCGATCGTCCACAAGGGGCAGCGCATCAAGGCAGGGGATGTCCTGGCGGACTCCAGCTCGACGGAGGCAGGACGGCTGGCTTTGGGGCAGAACGTGCTGTGCGCTTTCATGAGCTGGGAGGGCGGCAACTACGAGGACGCGATCCTCATCTCCGAACGTCTGGTCCGGGAGGACAAATTCACATCCATCCATATTGAGAAGCACGAAATCGAGGCTCGAGATACCAAGCTCGGGCCTGAGGAGATCACGCGCGATATTCCGAACGTCAGCGAGGACGCGTTGAAGGACCTGGACGAGGAAGGCATCATCCGCGTCGGCGCCAAGGTCGGCCCGGGCGATATTCTGGTCGGTAAGATCACGCCTAAGGGTGAGACGGAACTGAGCCCGGAGGAGAAACTGCTGCGGGCGATCTTCGGCGAGAAAGCCCGCGAGGTGAAGGATGCTTCCCTCCGTCTGCCTCACGGTGAGCACGGGAAGGCGGTGGACGTGAAGGTCTTCTCGCGGGGAGAGTATCGAGATATGCCCGCGGGCGTGGAGAAGATGGTGCGCGTGTCCGTTGCCCAGCGACGGAAGCTCAGTGTGGGAGATAAGATGGCGGGGCGCCACGGGAACAAGGGCGTCATCTCCCGCATCGTTCCTATCGAGGATATGCCGTTCCTGGAGGATGGTACGCCTGTGGACATCATCTTAAACCCGCTGGGCGTGCCCGCCCGTATGAACATCGGGCAGGTGTTGGAGACCCACCTGGGCTGGGCTGCTGATCGACTCGGCTTCCACGCGATCACCCCTGTGTTCGATGGCGCTCAAGAGGACGAGATCGAGGCGGAGCTCGCGCGGGCATGGTTGATCGACAAGGCGTGGCAGGAGATCACCGAGCGCGCTTGGGCTCGGGCCCGGGAACTGAATCTGCCTGACGATTATTTGAAGGATGACGAGGAGGCTCGAATCCTATACATTCAGGAGTGGCTGGCCGATCGGGGCGAGTACGACTTAAGACGGCTCCAGTATGATCGGGTGTACGCGCGCCGTTCCGTGTTGCACGAGTGGTTGCTGGAGCGCGGATACGACCCCGATGCCATCCTCTCCTTTGAGGATGATCCCCGTCCTCCCGAGGAGCGGGAAAAGGCCAACAAGCTAGCCCGCCTGGTTTGCTGGCGAGAGTGGCTGCGGCACCACGGGATTGACTCCTCCGATGTCCCCGATGAGGAGTTGGGCGATTTCGTCACCAAGGTGAGCCGGGAGATTGAGTGGCCTGTACCCACCACGGGCAAGCAGAGGTTGTATGATGGGAAGACGGGCGAGCCCTTCGATCAGCCGGTGACTGTGGGCGTCATCACCATGTTGAAGCTGGCCCATCTGGTTGAGGATAAGGTGCACGCCCGCTCGACCGGTCCGTACAGCCTGGTAACCCAGCAGCCGCTTGGCGGCAAGGCCCAGTTTGGTGGCCAGCGCTTTGGTGAGATGGAGGTGTGGGCCCTGGAGGCGTATGGAGCTGCATACACTCTCCAGGAGATGCTGACGGTGAAATCGGATGATGTGACGGGGCGAGTGAAGACGTACGAGGCTATTGTCAAGGGCGAGCCGATCAGCCCGCCCGGCGTCCCCGAATCATTCCGGGTGCTGGTCAAAGAGCTTCAATCGTTAGGGTTAGCCGTAGAGGTCATCAACGAAAAGGACGAGGTGATCCAGTTTGGGCGGGAGGAGACGGAAGAACGCTTGCCCAAGCTGGGGTTCAGCCTGAGCCTTCCCGGGCCTATGGCTGGGTACGAGTGATATTGGTGAGAATGAGCCAGGGAGAGCATAGGATTGGGATATGGCACATGGAGAGCCTCTACGTTCTCGATAGGGTGACCGGGCAATAAGGGGGTAGTTACCGTGAAAGTTAATGATTTCAGCGCGATTCGCATCTCGCTCGCCTCTCCCGAGCAGATCAGGGAGTGGTCCTATGGCGAGGTTCTAAAGCCCGAGACCATCAACTACCGCACGTTGCGGCCGGAACGCGATGGCTTGTTCTGCGAACGCATCTTCGGCCCAACGAAGGACTACGAGTGTTATTGCGGCAAATACAAGCGGATCCGGTATAAAGGAATTGTCTGCGAGAAGTGCGGGGTGGAGGTGACCTCATCCCGGGTTCGTCGCGAGCGCATGGGGCATATCGAGCTCGCCTCGCCGGTAGCCCACATCTGGTACGTGAAGGGCGTGCCCAGCCGACTGGGGCTGTTGTTAAATATCTCGCCGCGCAACCTGGAACGAGTGCTCTATTTTGCCCAGTACATCATCACCCGCGTGGATGAGGACGCCAGGCAGCGCACATTGCAGCGCCACGAGCGTGAGCTGGCCATTCGGCTCGCGCGTGTGGAGGGAGAGGTTAACGTCAAGATCGAGCAGATCGAAAGTCGGCGTGACGAGGCGTTGGCCGCATTGGATGCAGAAGAGGAAGAGCAGCTACGCGCGTTGGAGGATCGGCTTGCTAAAGAGACGGATGAGATTATCAGTGTGGCCAAAACCCTCCAGGCACAACTGGAGGAGAGGCAAGGCCAACTCCTGGGGGAGACGATTATCCTGCCGTGGGCCAGCGAACCGCTATTCGTCGCCGATGAGGTGGTGGGCAGAGAGCACTTCGATCGTCTGAATGAGGCTGTACAAGAGCGATTAAGCGAGGTTGAAGACGCCATTCGCTCCGAGCAGGAGGATAAACGTCTGCTCATCCAGGCCAAGCGCGACCAGGTGCGCCGGGAAGCAGATGCCGAGATCGAGCAATTGCGCACGGAGGCTGAGGAGCAAAAGGAACAGCTCCGCCTCCAGCACGAGGCGGAGGTTCAGGAGTTACGTAACCTGCAACCTATGGAGCTGCTGACGGAGACGCGTTACCGCGAGCTCTCCGAGCGCTGGGGGAACGTCTTCAAAGCTGGTATGGGAGCGGAGGCCATCCGGGAGATTGTGGCCAACCTGGACTTGAACAAGCTGGCCAAAGAGCTCCGACATGAAATCCGCACCACGAGGTCGAAGCAGCGACGCCGGAAGGCCGCCAAGCGACTGCGCGTGGTGGAGGCGTTCCGCAAGTCAGGCAACAAGCCGGAGTGGATGATCCTGACAGTGCTGCCGGTGATCCCGCCCGACCTGCGGCCGATGGTGCAATTGGACGGTGGTCGGTTCGCCACCAGTGATTTGAATGACCTGTACCGCCGTGTCATCAACCGGAACAACCGACTCAAGCGACTGTTGGACCTGGGTGCCCCGGACGTCATCGTGCGTAACGAGAAGCGGATGCTTCAAGAGGCGGTGGACAGCCTGATCGATAATGGTCGCCGTGGCCGAATGGTCTCCCGCTCCGGTAAGCGCAAGCTCAAGAGCTTGAGCGACATGTTGAAGGGTAAACAAGGGCGATTTCGCCGTAACCTGCTGGGTAAGCGCGTGGACTATTCCGGTCGCTCTGTGATCGTCGTCGGGCCAAAACTTAAGCTCCACCAATGCGGTCTCCCTAAAAAGATGGCACTGGAGTTGTTCAAACCCTTTGTCATGCATAGCTTGGTGGAGCAGAACTATGCTCACAACATCAAGAGCGCCAAGCGTATGGTCGACCGCGAGGACCCGGCGGTGTGGGATGTACTGGAGGAGATTACAAAGGAACGGCCGGTGCTGCTCAACCGGGCGCCGACGCTTCACCGATTGGGTATTCAGGCCTTCGAGGTGGTATTGATCGAGGGTAGCGCTATCCAGATCCACCCGCTGGTCTGCGCTGCTTTCAACGCCGACTTCGATGGAGACCAGATGGCGGTGCACGTCCCACTCTCCAGCAAGGCAGTTGAGGAGGCGCGTCGGTTCATGCTTTCCACCAAGAACCTGCTCAAGCCTGCCTCGGGCGAGCCCATCGTCGGCCCCAGCAAGGATATGGTGCTCGGCTGTTACTACATGACCATCGAGCAGCCTGGGGCTAAGGGGAGCGGGAAAGCGTTCTCCGACTTTGACGAAGTCCGCCTGGCGTACGAGCTAGGCATCGTCAACATCCAGGCGCCGATCAAGGTCCTGTATCATAGCTGGCTGGACGATGAAACCCTGGAGTATTTGGACCTGAGTGATCGCGTGCGCGGCGTTCTGGAGGCGGCTGGCATTCATACCTTATCCCAGCTCGTCGAGCACGTGCGGCAGGGACGCAGGGCGATGCTTGAGATCAGCGGGTTTGGCCCGGCCGCATGGGAAGAGGTACGACGAGCCTTAGAGAGAAGGGGGATCAACCCGGAGACGGTCCAGCTCAGCGGTGTCATCGACACCACCGTCGGGCGCGTTCTGTTCAACATGGAGATGCCCCCCGAGCTCCGCTTCATCAATAAGCCGATGGACAAAGGGGCTTTGAATGAGCTGGTCGGCGAATGCTACCAGCGGCTTGGACCGGAGCGCACGGTCGAGATGGTAGACAAGATCAAGGATATCGGGTTCCGCTACGCGACCCGCTCGGGCATCACGATCGCTGTGTCCGATATCAACGTGCCCGAGGCAAAGACCCAGATCCTCGAAGAGACGGAGAAAGAGGTTGAGGAAACTGAGCGACAGTATCGCCGCGGCCTGATTACGGAAGAGGAGCAATACAACAAGGTCGTAGAGCTGTGGACGCGAGCGACGGATGCCATCACGCAGGAGGTGCGGAAGCTCTTCGATCCTAAGGAGGGGCTGGGCGCTATGGCGACCAGCGGGGCGACCAAGGGCGGCATCCAACCAATTCGTCAGTTAGCGGGGATGCGCGGCCTCATGGCTGACCCATCCGGGCGTATCATCGCGCTGCCCATCCGCTCCAACTTCCGGGAAGGGCTGTCAGCCTTGGAGTACTTCCTCAGCACCCACGGCGCCCGCAAAGGTCTGGCCGATACAGCGCTGCGCACGGCTGACGCTGGTTACCTGACGCGCCGCTTGGTCGACGTGGCCCAGGATGTCATGATCACCGAAGAGGACTGCGGCACAAGCTCCGGCATCTGGATCAACCGAGAAAGCTCCAGCGAGATCGGCGAGCCGTTCAGTGAGCGCATCATGGGCCGCATCACAGCCGCTCCCGTCATCGATCCGGAGACGGGTGAGGTGATCGTCGAGAAGGGTGTGATGATCGAGCGCGCGGAGGTTGCACTGATCGAAAACGCCAAGGTAGATCGAGTCTATGTCCGATCGCCGCTCACCTGTGAGACGAAACACGGGCTGTGCCGCAAGTGCTATGGTGCCGATCTGGCACGCGGTGGGCTTGTCAGCCTGGGCGAGGCGGTGGGCATCATCGCGGCGCAGTCCATCGGCGAGCCGGGCACGCAGCTCACGTTGCGTACATTCCATACCGGCGGTGTGGCCGGCGCGGAGGACATCACCCAGGGTCTGCCTCGCGTGGAGGAGCTGTTCGAGGCACGCACTCCCAAGGGTGAGGCAGTCATCGCCGAGATCGATGGCGTGGTGGACACCTACTGGGAGGGCGAGCAGCGCAAGATCAAGATATCTAACACTCGACTGGTCCGGCGCGAGGTAAACATCCCGGCGGGATGGACGATTGTCGTCGAGGACGGCGACCGGGTCCAGGAGGATACGGTGCTCGCCCGCGGCCCGGAAGAGGATCAAGAGCCTGTCTTGGCTGGGATGGATGGCCAGGTCTTCATCGAGGAACAACCCACAGGCAGTTGGATGGCTGTAATTCGCCGCGAGGAGACCGAGGAGTGGGAACAGGAGATCCCGCCGTCTGCCCGGCTGCGCGTGGATAAGGGGGATCACGTCAAGGCCGGTGATCAATTGACGGAAGGGTCCAAGAACCCGCGCGAGGTGTTGCGCATCCAGGGCCGAGATGCGTGCCAGATGTATCTCCTGGAGGAAGTGCAGAAGGTCTATCGCTCCCAGGGCGTGAACATCCACGATAAGCACATCGAGATCATCATCCGCCAGATGTTACGCAAGGTCCGTGTCCGCTCGACGGGAGACAGCGAGTTCCTCCCGGGCGAGCTGGTTGACCGCTTCACGTTCGAGGAAGAGAACGAGAAGATCATGCAAAAGGGCGGGACCCCCGCGCGTGGGGAGACCGTTCTGCTGGGGATTACAAAAGCGGCGCTCAATACAGAGAGCTTCCTGGCCGCAGCATCCTTCCAGGAGACCACGCGCGTGCTCACCGAGGCGGCGATCAAAGGCGCCAAGGATGAGCTGCGCGGTCTGAAGGAAAATGTTATCATCGGCAAGCTGATCCCTGTGGGAACGGGATTTGAGGAGCGC
Organism: Anaerolineae bacterium; assembly: GCA_021159845.1. Taxonomy (GTDB): domain Bacteria; phylum Chloroflexota; class Anaerolineae; order DUEN01; family DUEN01; genus JAGHDS01. The sequence goes on along the minus strand of JAGHDS010000502.1, from coordinate 925 downwards.
TTGAGGCGAGCGCGAGAGGCGGAGGCACAGAAGGCCGCTGCGGCACAGCGAGAAAGGGAGGCGACTACTTTACTCGGAGAAGTGCCAAGCTCGTTCAGCGGCGGTCTTGGCGACGCCCCTTTCGATGCCAGTGAAACGCTGCTATCCACCACAGATGCTGATGCTGATGGGGACTCACCTGACGGCTCTGGCAATGGGCACGAGCCAAAGGAAACGCCCTAAGGTCAGGTGAGCCCATAGGGTGTGAGCGGCCTTCCCAAGCAAGCGGCTGGGTGTTGTCCTCTCCCTTTCTCCTCGCATACAGGAGAGGGGAGAGGACAATAACTCAAGCCTCCCATCGCCTTTTAAAGGGGTTATTCGCGAGGTGAGCGGCTACGAGGAGGCCCAGTTTTTGCCCCAAGACGGGGATATGGTATAATGAGAAGCGGCGCCGACGTAGCTCAATCGGCAGAGCGCCCGCCTTGTAAGCGGGTGGTTGCCGGTTCGATTCCGGCCGTCGGCTTCTAAGCGAACGAAATAAGGGCAGGTACCCAAGTGGACAAAGGGGGCTGACTGTAAATCAGCTGGCTGACGCCTTCGGAGGTTCGAATCCTTCCCTGCCCACTGACAGACAATGCCTCAGGTCTGACTCACGGGCCTGAGACATTTATGCCCACGTAGCTCAGACGGTAGAGCACACCCTTGGTAAGGGTGTGGTCATGGGTTCAAGTCCCATCGTGGGCTCCATTTTAACGGGGATTGTATGGTTTCACTGCCTTTCAGGCGATCAGACAAAGACGACGCGGGGAGGAAAGCATAATGGCCAAGCCGGTATTTCAGCGGACGAAGCCGCATGTCAACGTAGGGACGATTGGCCATATTGATCATGGCAAGACGACGTTGACGGCAGCGATTACGAAGGTATTATCGCTGAAGGGGTTAGCGG
>JAGHDS010000047.1 GCA_021159845.1 Anaerolineae bacterium | reverse complement strand
CGTTCGACCTGGGCAACGTGGATCAGGCGGTGTGGAACACAGCCCACGGCCGGCCGCTAGCTTTCACCAACTGGCGAGGCGTCGATCTGGACCTAGCCACCGATAATCGAATGGCTATGCACTTCGAGCCGATCTACTTCCTCATCGCCCCCATCTACCGGGTCTGGTCCTCGCCTGAGGCGCTACTGGTGCTGCAAACAGTGGTCCTGGCACTGGGCGCCTGGCCAGTGTACTGGCTGGCAGCGGAGAAGTTGAAGCGCCGCTGGGCCGGCGTTGCTTTTGCCGCCATCTACTTGCTCCTACCCGGCCTGGAGGCTGCCAACCTATGGGAGTTCCACGCCGTCTCGTTGGCCGCCCCACTGCTGCTCTTCGCCTTCTACTACGCCCAGAAGGGACGCTTCACGCTCTTCTGGCTTTTCGCCATCCTGGCGATGGGGACGAAGGAGGAAGTTCCCCTGGCAGTGCTCCTGATGGGACTGTACATCGCCTGGCGGCTGCGACGTCCCCAACAGGGCCTGGCCACCGCGGCGATTGCCCTCGCCTGGTTCGCGCTAGCAGTGGGTATCATCATCCCACACTTCGAGGGAGATCGCTCGCCCTATCTACGCTACTACGGCGACATCGGCGATGGGCCGCTGGGGTTGGCTCGCGCCATCGTTCTGCGCCCGGACGTGGTTCTGGGCGCTCTGCTGAGCTCACGCAATCTGGCCTACCTGCGAGATCTATTCTTCCAGGTGGGGTTCCTATCCTTTTTACACCCGATCACTCTCAGTTTCGCTTTACCCGACCTGGCCATCAACCTGCTCAGCGACCATGAGCCGATGCACTTCGTGCAGAAGTATCACTACGTCGCCCCTATGGTGCCGGGGCTGATGATCTCCGCCGTTCTGGGTGGCGCCTGGCTGTGCGAACGGGTCGAACGCCGATGGCCCGGCCGTCGCTCCCTCGCCGTGGCCGCGATCACCGCGTGGGCACTGGTGGCGGCGCTTTTCTACCACTACTACCACGGCTACACGCCACTGGCCCGAGCCTTTGAACCCTACCGGGTCACCAGGCATCACCGGCTGGGTGAGGAGATCGCCCGCCAGATCCCGCCCGATGCATCGGTGTCCGCCCAGCCCAACCTGAACCCGCACGTCTCACAACGACGCGTGCTCTACCGATTCCCTTACGTGGGAGATGCGGAGTATGTCTTCGTGGACGTCTCCTCACTGGCAAACAAGCGCAACATGTTCGCCGACATCGAGGCCATGATCCGAAAGGGCGAGTTCGGCATCGTGCGGGCGGAGGATGGCTACCTGCTCTTGAAGCGCGGCGCACCACCGCGGCCAATCCCCGACCGTTTCTACGACTTCGCCCGGGTGGCCGATCCCCATCCCGAGTACAAGGCCGTGGTCGAGTTCACCCCACCGGGCGATGGGAAGCCCGCGCTGCGCCTGATCGGGTTCGACCTGTGGAGCGGCCGACACACGGAGATGCCCCAGACACCGCTGCGATTCTTCCTCTACTTCCAGGCGCCGCATCCTATCAATGAGGACTACGCCATCGCCCTGTACCTGCTGGACGAAAACGGCCAGCCGTTGGGCGGGATGGATTTGACGGAGAAGCCCGGAGTACAATATTGGTACCCCACCAGTCGATGGAAGCCCGGCGAGACGATCAAACTGGAGATCAGCGACATGCCGTGGTGGACGGCGCAATACCGGGCATATCGGGTAGCGCTGGGCGTGGTGAAAGGCACGGACCCGTGGAATGTGGGCGCTCGCCTGCGCCCCAGGGTGGTGGACTCCCGCCTGCTGATGCCGTTGGCATCCGATGGCACGCTGGTGGAATTGATGGCCTTCCGCACCGACCTGGGCGGTATGCCGGTGCGCATCGAGCGCTGGCGGCGCTTCCGTCCTCCGCACATGCAACACACTCAGAGCGCCCAGTGGCAAAACGGGGTGCAACTGTTGGGATATGACCTGAAGCCCGAACACGTCAAGCCAGGCGGGAAGTTGACGGTCACGCTATACTGGAAAGCCGGTGACACCCCCTCGCCGGATTACACCGTCTTCGTGCACCTGGTAGGCCCTGCCGGGCTGCGGGGACAGCATGACAGCCCACCGGGGCAGGGCGGCCTGCCTATGAACGGATGGCTCCCCGGCGAGATCGTGGCCGACGTGCACCCGATCCAGGTCGCGCCGGACGCGCCAGCGGGAGAGTATTGGCTGGCAGTGGGCATGTACGATCCGGCCACCGTGGTCCGCCTGCCGTTGACGGACGGTTCCGATCACGTCCGGCTGAAGCAGACGGTGCAAGTGGGCAAGTGAGCGAATCAGCGAGGAAGCGAGCTTGCCACCCGAATGGGTGGTCGGCGAACCAGCGAATCAGCGAGCCTGCCACCCGAATGGGTGGTCGGCGAAGGGTGACGGATGGCTATCCGATGGTGATGGCCGCCAAGGAGGATCGATGGCCGAGTTATACATCGGCACATCCGGCTTTTCCTATAATGATTGGGTGGGACCGTTCTACCCACCTGGTCTTCCCAAGCACGACTGGCTTAGCTACTATGCCAGGGAGTTCCGGGCTTGCGAGCTGAACTTCACCTACTACAGGATGCCGACCACCAGAGCACTGGCACAGCTGGCGGAGAAGGTGCCACCCGGCTTCCGTTTTACGCTCAAAGCAACGGACGTGCTCACCCATAAGCGCGAGGAGGCCACGCCAGAGGCCTTCGAGGCATTCCAAAACGCGCTAAAACCGCTGATCGACCAGGATAAATTCGGCTGTGTGCTGGCCCAGTTCCCGTACTCGTTTAAGGCGAACGCTGAGAATCGAGCGTACCTCGAACGACTACGGGAAGGACTGGGGGATATTCCCGTGGTCGTCGAGTTCCGGCATCGGAGCTGGATCAACGAGGCGACCTTTGAGCAACTGGAGCAACTGGGGTTGGGCTTTTGCTGTGTAGACCAGCCACGGCTACGGGGACTTATCCCCCCTATCGCGCGGGCGACAGCCGATGTAGCCTACGTCCGTTTCCACGGTCGCAATGCGGCCAAGTGGTGGCAACACGAGCAAGCCTGGGAGCGATACGACTACGGCTACCCGGTCGAGGAACTGCAGGAATGGGTGCCAAAGGTCCACTCGCTAGAGGAGAAAGCACGGACTGTCTACCTGTTCGCGAATAACCACTGGCGGGGCCAGGCCGTGGACACCGCGCGCCAACTCAGCTTGCTTCTGTCAGAGGGCAGCAGATAGCAGATAGCAGGGAGCAGGGAGCAGGCGGCCAGGACGGGTCGCTGCACGGAATCACCTCACAATGACACGTAACGGATAAAACATGGGGCGACGGACAATACATAAGCGCGTCATCACCTTACCGGCCATAGCTGTGGGGTTGTTGATTCTT
>JAGHDS010000265.1 GCA_021159845.1 Anaerolineae bacterium | reverse complement strand
GGTGGGAGAAGATGTCAGCGACTGGCAGGTAGGCGATCGGGTAACCTGCGAGACGGCTGCCGAGATCTGCGGCAAGTGCATCTACTGCCGTACCGGCCAATACAACCTGTGCCCCGAGCGCAAGGGGTTCGGCTATGGGGTGAACGGTGCTATGGCCACCTATGTCGTCGCCCGGCAGGAGCTGCTACATCGCATTCCCGAAGGCCTTTCCTTCGAGGAGGCTGCTCTAACCGAGCCAGCATCGGTGGCCTTTAACGCCATCGTGGAGAAATCGCGGCCCCGCCCGGGCGACCTGGTGGCGATCCTGGGACCAGGCCCCATCGGGCTCATGGCCCTGCAGGTGATCCGGCTGTTCAGCCCGGCGTATGTGATCATGATCGGCTTGGCCAAGGACGAGGCGCGACTGGCCCTAGCCAGGGAACTGGGCGCCGATCAGGTCATTATGGCCGACCGTGAGGATCCAGTGTCCGCCATACGCGACCTGGGCGATGGCCTGGGGGCGGATCTGGTCATCGACGCTGTGGGCGTTCGTGAGGCTCTCAGGCAAAGCCTGGAAATGGTACGCCCCAACGGGCAGATTACCAAGATTGGCTGGGGGCGCGAGCCGGTAAACTTCAGTCTGGACCCGTTGATCGCGAAGGCCGCCACATTGCAAGGGTCATTTAGCCACACCTGGCCCACATGGGAACGCGTGCTAGGATTGATGGAACGCGGCCGAATCAACGCCAGCGCGATCAGTGAGACCTTCGCCCTGTCCGACTGGCATACCGCCTTTGCGCGAATGGATAGCCTGGCCATCGCGAAGGCAGTGTTGATCCCAGACTGAGTCATCACGAGTTCACAAGAGAGCGAGGGGCGAGAGGAATACTATGCCCTTTGATCCTGTTCTCCGCGAGTCCTTCGATCACATCCAACTCCCAGTGATGTATCCGGCATGGGTGCGCTTCCCATCACCGCGCGTAGGCGATCTAAATGAAGCCATCCGGGAAGCGTTACATGCCGGAGGCATCCTGGATGATATACAACCGGGTATGCGGATAGCCATTGCCGTCGGTAGCCGGGGGATCGCGCGACTCCCCGAGATGATCCGCACCGTCGTGGAGGCTATACGGGCGGTGGGCGCAGATCCCTTCATCATCCCGGCGATGGGTAGCCACGGCGGCGCTACAGCTGAGGGGCAACGAGAAGTACTGGAAAGCCTGGGCGTGACCGAGGCGGCTGTCCACGCCCCTATCGTATCCAGCATGGAGGTCGTGGAACTGGGCCACCTCTCCGCCAACGTGCCGGTATACATGGACCGCCACGCGCACGAGGCCGACGGTACCATCCTGTTGAACCGCATCAAGCCCCACACCGACTTCCACGGTCCTATTGAAAGCGGGCTGGCCAAGATGAGCGTCATCGGCCTGGGGAAGCAACGCATGGCCGAGACGATCCACGCATACGGCCCCAACGGCCTGCGAGACCTGATCCCACAAGCGGCACGCGTCGTGATTGAGCAAGGCCACATTCTCGGCGGTATCGCCATCATAGAGAACGCTTACCATGACGTGGCCGATGTAGCTGGTGTGCCCCCCGACGGGATCGGTGGGGTGGCCGAACAGGCGCTCCTGACACAGGCCCGAGAGCTGATGCCATCCCTCCCCTTCGACCACCTGGATGTGCTTGTGGTTGACGAGATGGGGAAAGACGTCAGTGGGACGGGCTTGGACACCAATATCATCGGCCGGATGCTGACGCCGGGTGTACCAGAGCCCGCCCACCCGCAAATCAACGTGATCGCCCTGCTGGGCCTCACCGAGGCCACGCATGGGAACGCGTTGGGATACGGCCTGGCCGACGTGATCACCGAGCGTTGCTTGAATCAGATCGATTGGGAAGCCACGAGAGTGAACGCGTTGACGGCGGGCATCATGAATGTGTGGCGCGGCAAGCTGCCCTGGGTCGCCCGAGATGACGGCGCAGCGGTTCGCCTGGCGCTCCGGCTCTGCGGTCGTCCGGATACTGAGAACGCCCAGGTCATGCGCATCCGCAATACATTGGACATTGAGCAAGTGTGGATATCCGAAGCGCTGGTAAGCATCGCTCAGGAAATGGAACACGTGATCGTGAGAGAGGAGCCTGTGGCATGGGACTTCGACGCGGCAGGCCGCCTCAAACCGCTAAACGCTGGGACGGCCATCCCATGACCGGCTACCGGCCGGGAACCCGTTGACAGGGCACAGAGGGACCTCCTATAATGGGAGTGACGCAAAGGCAGCCCAATTGGATACCCCAATCGGGCATGTCATTATTGAGCTCGGCTTGAATATCAGAGCAGGAGAATAGCTGATGGCGATGACAGAACGGGTCGCCCGACTGCGAGAGCAAAGCCTGACAGCTAAGCCCACCCTCTCGACGGAGAGGGCAGAGCTTTTAACTGCCTTTTACAAGCAAGATCTGGGGCTGATGTCCGTGCCCGTGCAACGAGCCCTCGCCTTTAAGTACATCATGGAACATCGGACGATCTACATCGGCGACGGTGAACTGATCGTGGGAGAGAAAGGGCCCTTCCCCAAGGCTGCCCCCACCTACCCCGAGCTATGCGCTCACAGCCTGGAAGACCTGGAGATACTGAACTCGCGGGATAAGATATCCTTTGCCGTCAGCGAAGAGGCCCGACGCGTCTACCAGGAGACGATCATCCCATTCTGGCGCGGGAAGTCCATCCGCGACCTTCTCTTCCAGGAGATGACGGAGGAATGGAAGAACGCGTATGAGGCAGGCATCTTCACCGAGTTCATGGAGCAGCGAGCGCCAGGCCACACCGTGCTGGACGGCAAGATATACCATAAGGGATTCCTGGACTTCAAGCGGGAGATACAGGAAAGCCTGGACAACCTTGATTATTTCAACGACCCAGAGGCCTACGAGAAGCAGGAAGAGCTCAAAGCGATGCTCATCAGCGCCGACGCTCTGATCCGGTTCGCAGAGCGCCACGCGGAGAAGGCCAGGGAGCTGGCCGCCCAAGAGAGGGACCCACAACGTCGCAAAGAGTTGGAACGCATC
>JAGHDS010000242.1 GCA_021159845.1 Anaerolineae bacterium | reverse complement strand
GTGAGACTCGATGTATCGATGTACGGGGATGCAGGGCAGCTACCCCCTTTTACCCCAACGGTGAACAGTCCCCATGAGCGATGGCACACCGCATAACGATGAAAATGGATGGTCGATACCGATGAGCATAAGAACGCAGATGACGCTGACGTATGCAGACCCTCACGGATCATCTCGATTTCGCCCTTTCATCTGCGCAGATCGGCTTTTTCTGCGTCATCAGCGTTCACCCATTCTATTAACAGTTATCGTGGTCGATCAACTCACGCCCTCTAATCTATCCCAACTCCTCGCGCACGACGTAAATCGGCTTGTCCTGCGCCTCGAAATAGGTGCGGACCATTACCTCACCCAGCAGTCCCATGCTGATCATCTGCACACCCAGGATAACCAACAGCACGGAGAGCAACAATAGAGGTCGGGTGCCGATGTCTTGCCCCAAAACCAGCTTCTCGAAAGTCAGATAGAGTCCTATTAACACGCCCAACCCAGATAGGAGCAATCCCATTGAGCCGAAGATGTGGATAGGACGTGTAGAGTAGCTGAGCAAAAACCGTACCGTCAGCAAGTCCAGGAATACCTTGACGGAACGGGAGATCGTCTTGCCTAAGCCAGCGTACTTGGACTGCCCCCGCTCTCGCGGGCGGTGATTGACCGGTATCTCAGCTACAGTGATGCCCACCCCGCTGGCTACTGCCGGGACGAATCGATGCAACTCCCCATACAACCGGATGTTCTTCACCACGTCGCGGTGGTAGACCTTGAGCGAGCAACCGTAATCATGGAGGTACACGCCGGTTACACGGGCGATCAGCCAGTTGGCGATCCGCGAAGGGATCTTGCGGGTGAACAGGGCATCCTGGCGGTGTACTCGCCAACCGCTTACCACATCATATCCCTCCTCCGCCTTGTGGATGAGCTTGGGAATGTCCGCCGGGTCGTTTTGCAGGTCCGCGTCCATAGTGACGATCCATTCACCTCGTGCCCGCTCGAATCCAGCGGCGAACCCGGCCGTCTGCCCATAATTCCGCCGGAAACGGATCACCTTAAGCCGTGGATCCCGAGCATGGATCTCCGCTAGTGCCTCGAAGCTGCCGTCCGTGCTGCCATCATCGGCGATGATGACCTCGTACGGCCGTCCCATGCCCTCCAATGCTTCCGTAAGTTGTCGATATAACTCGGGGATGTTTTCCACCTCATTGTAGAGGGGGATCACCACAGAGACATCAGGAGACGTAGGTGCTTCAGACACTGTTCATTTCCTCCGAGAAACAGATGTGGCGGTTGCCGGCTCGGATGTCGGCAGGAAGTAGAATATACCCCCCAACAGGCCGGATCCCAGCATCACAGCGTAGTAGAGCAGCGAAAGCGCTGTGGCAGCGGCCGGTGCAACACCTGCCTGTCCAAACAGGGCCACGTAGCTCATCTCCCTCACGCCCAGCCCACCGACGGAAGGTAGCAGTAGCGAGACTGAGATCAGTGGAATGAAGATGAAGAAGTAGGGCAATGGCACGTTGAGGCCGAGTGCACGTGCCAGACATAGGTTCACGCCGATTAACAGCATGTTGAAGACGAATGATATCGCCAGGGCGCGCAGAAGAGGCCGAGGCCCGTAAGCCGGGATGGCGTCCAGCACCGCGCGACCCAGCTTGACCCGCTCTAACCAGGGCAGGTGTGTCCTCACCCAATCGCGGACGCCGCGCTGAGCCATTATCACCAGCGCGCTCAGGGCGCCGGCCACCAACAGCCAGATCAGCGCGGCCGTGAGCGGCGTCGCCAGGCCAGGGGCCAACAGCAGTGCCACTGCCCCAATGAGTAAAAGCGCCAGGATACCAGAAAACCGATCGACGAGAACCGATCCGGCAGCCGCGCCGGGCCGGGCTGAGTACCGGGCCAGCACATAGGTCTTGACCACATCGCCGCCGAACCCGGTAGGCAGCATCGTATTGAAAAACGTGCCAATGAAATACCAACGGATCAACACACTGATCGGGACATGGATCCCATCTGCCACCAACAGACCATCCCAGCGCCAGGCGCGCAAGGCCAGTCCGGCGATGAACAACCCCCACGCGAGCGCGACCCAACCCAGCCGGGCACCGCTTAGCTCCTTGAGGATCAATCGCCAATCTACCCCACGTAATAACACCGCCAGCAGAATGATGCTGACGGCGACCTTCAAGCCCTGGCTCAGATAACGTCGCCCACGCAATGAGTGTCGTGCCTCCTGTTCGCTCATCCAACCCCACTCCAGCGGTGGTACAGCTCATTCTCAATGCCCAATCGCGCCAGGATACGCCCCACAGTGTTATTGATGATCTCTTCCACGCTCTGCGGGTGGGCGTAAAAGGCCGGGACCGGCGGGAAGATCACGCACCCCAGCTCGGCTGCCTGCACCATGAGCCGCAGATGCCCCAGGTGCAAAGGCGTCTCTCGCACGACCAGTAGAACCGGTCGTCCCTCCTTCAGCGTTACGTCAGCAGCTCGGGCCACCAGGTCGGCCGCGTAGGAATGAGCAATCGCGGAGAGCGACTTGATGCTACAAGGAACCACGACCATCCCGCGCGTTCGGAATGACCCAGAGGCGATCGCGGCGCCCACATCGGCATCGTCATAGACGGCCGTCGCGAGCGCTCTTACATCCTGAGCCTGCCAGTCAGTCTCCTGGGAAATTATGACCTCCGCTGCGGGAGAGAGAACCAGATGCGTCTCGATGTGCTCCATCTCTGCCAGTATCTGCAGAAGGCGGATGCCATAGATTACGCCGGACGCCCCGGTAATGGCCACGATCAGCCGATCGGTCATGCCGCACGCTCACTTGATTCCCATATGGATCGCCACCGTCCCCAGCATGAGCAGGCGATAGCGCACGTGGCGCAACCCAACGTCTTGCATGATACGCTTCAGCTTCTCCGGCGATGGAAAGCGCTCGGTTGAGTGAGGCAGATAGCTGTATGCGTCCGGCCGGCCCGTGATCAGCCCGCCGATGACCGGGATCAGACGGAAGAAGTACAATCGATACAAGGCGCCCCATAGGCCCTTCGGCGGTGGTGCGATCTCCAGGCAGATCACCCGTCCGCCTGGCCGGGCCACCCGCCGTTGCTCGGCCAGGGCACCTTCCAGATCGACCACGTTGCGCATACCGAAGCCGGAGGTCACCACATCGAACGCGTTGTCGGGGAACGGGAGGTGAATGGCATCCCCACCGACGAAGGTCATCCCCTGCCGCCTGTGCTTGTCTCGCCCTACCCGCATCATCTCCAACGTGAAGTCGAGGCCAACTACATGAGCATCAGGCACCTGCCGCAGAGCCTCATACCCGATACCTCCCGTGCCAGTTGCCACATCTAGCAGCCATCCGCCAGCGGGTAGCTGGGCAACCTCAACCACATAACGCCGCCAAGCCCTGTCACAGCCCCCCGTCATCAGGCGATTCATGAGATCATATCGGGCAGCGATGGCGGCGAACATGCGGTTCACATATGTTGCCTTCTCCTCGTCGGGAGGCAGCGTCCACGATGGAACCCGTTGCTCACCCACTCAGAACCAATCCAACCCAGCGATGTAGGAGACCTTCAGGGGAAACAGAACGTCTAGCAACGGCCGCATGACCTCCTGGACAGACACGCCTGGGTCCTCCGAGACGTCGTAGATCGACCGGAAGCCGAACACCATCTGAATAAGTCGATCCTGAGGGATACGACACGTGAAACCGGACGTTGCCAGCGCGTCCTTTACGATCACACGGCCATGTCTGCAGAACAGCGACACGGCTCCCACG
>JAGHDS010000038.1 GCA_021159845.1 Anaerolineae bacterium | reverse complement strand
GATCGTGCATATATACTTGTGACTTCCGTGGCCATTCTGTTGATCTGGACTTACAATGTTTATGGAGTTCTCACTATGGCCTCTCGCGCCTTCGCACTTTACTACGCGCTTCAGGCCCTGATCGCTGTGGGGACGGCATGGCACCAACTACCATCCCGGGCACGCACCTTGAGGCTGATCTTCTTCCCGTTGATGGCCTTGATACTGTTCGGTGTCGCGGCCTTCGCGATCCCGGCCCACTAGACGCTGAAGTGAGCCGCCCGACTCTGTGGCCGAAGGCCTCTGAAGTGGCCTAGCTCCTTATGGGGACCGGGGTTCATCGTTCGTAACTGCTCACCGTTCCCCCACTAGATCTTATTGTCATCCGGTGAGCGCTGTGGGTGAAGACACACTCAATACAGGCGCCTGGATCCAAGTGCTTTGGCCGCGGATGGTCCTCATCCCCCAGGCCCCCTTCTCCCAGGCGTGGGAGAAGGGGGCCAACGAGCCTTCGGCCCGTTTGGCTGCAGGACGTACAGCTCCGTGAGACTCAATAGCGCAGCTAACCCCTTTTACCCCAACGGTGAATAGTTACCATCGTTCTCCTCCTGGACGTCCACATCGGCCGATGGTATACTCCCCTCGCATCGTAGGCTTTGTACCACCCCTTCGTACATCCTTCTGCCTCAGTAGCGGGGGTGGGATGGAACATTGGAGAGGGTGTGCACGTGGGTATGGCGGATCCTGACGTGTTCGACCGATTGGTGGCCGAGGCCATGGCAAGCCTCCCGGATGAGATCCGGGAACGGATGGACAATGTGGTGGTTACTGTGGCCGACTGGCCGACCTGCGCCGAGTTGACGCGCGCGGGCGTGCCAGCGGGCGCCAGCCTGTTCGGCCTCTATGAGGGCGTCCCTCTCACGCAGCGAACATCGAACTATGGCCTGGTCCCACCGGATAAGATCACGTTGTTTCGCGGCCCCCTATTGACCTATTTCCGTGACCCCGATGTCCTGCGAGAGCAGATCCGACGAACGATTATCCATGAGGTTGCCCATCATTTCGGTATGAGTGAGGCGCAGATCCATCGTCTAGGTTACTAGCGTGAGGATTTCAGATCTCCAGGAGGGCGCTATGCGGTGGAGCCGTTGGTTTGTGTTCGTAGTGGTGGCTGTGGCGTTGCTGGGCGTTTCCTGCACGCCGGAAGAGGTCAGCAATCTGCTGACGGTCGTCCCCACCCTGACCGCTCCGACGCCGTCCGCGACCCTCGGCCCTCCGGTGATCGTGGATGCGCGAGTGCATGATGTCTCGACGTTGATGCGCATTCTGGTCGTCGAGTCGGCTCAAGGGTTCGACCGCGTGGTCATAGGGGATGATACCAAGATCCTGGGGCCGGGTGAGCATCCGATGACCATCGCCCAGATCCACTCCGGCGATGTCATTACGGTGTTTGGCCCGCCAGTGGGGGACGGCCACGCGCTGCTGGCGCTGCGGATCGCCGTGCGACCGGCACATGTGCCGCGCGCCGTCGGTGAGCCACCGGAGCCGGCCGACGCCGTCATCGCCCGGTTCTTCCGGCTGGTCAACGCGGGGCAGATCGATCAGGCCATACGGTTGGTCGCGCCCATCGCTCGCACGCGGCAGGGGGCCGATGAGTGGGACGCGCGGCTGCGCATCGTGCATCATATCCGCCTGCTAAGCGTCGCCCGGGCCTACCAGGACACGTGGACGCCGAACTGGCAGGAATATCTCGTCGTAGCACAGGTGGACACGGTGCCGGGAGGGGATTGGGACCCCGGCGTCGGCCAGCGGTATGTGGACGTCGTGCGCGGCAACGGGGGGCCGTGGATGATCCTCGACATTCGACGCGAGCCGGGAGTGCCTGTGCGGATGGCCAGCATCGAGGCGACGCTCGTGCGCGTTGATCTGGAACGACGGGCGTTGACCATACAGCCGAAGGATCGGGCACCGATGGAGGTATTACTCGCAGAGCACACGCAGATCGTGACGGAGGATGGTTGGTCCCTGGGCCTGAACGAGCTACAGCCTGGCATGATCCTCACCGTCGAGGGGCTGCCTGCCGAAGGAGAAGGCATCCTGCCAGACCGCATCGTTGTGTTCGGTATGCCAGGAAGGCCCAAGGTACAACTGGAGCCGGCTGAGGGCGCCATCGGGCAGACCGTACAACTGACGGGGCGGAACTGGCCTACCAACGCGAAACTGAGTATATACATCACCGTGCCCACGGCGACCTTCCAGCCCAAGCCGGTTGCTCACACAACGGCCGATGCGAACGGGCATTTCAAGGCAACGTTGACGATTCCCACGAAGTGGCCCGATGGGGCTCCGGTAACGGAGGAGATCCTGAACGTGATCGTCAGTACGGAGGATTTCACGGCCAAGGCGCGCACGCAGTTCCATGTCGTGTCCAGGGGCTCATAGCAATTTGGATGTCCTCTATGGTTGGACTGCCAATGCGTCTTCCGCTCTTCGTGCTATGGCTATTTTAAAGAGGATGTAGTTACTCAGCCTCTCCAACGACAGAACGCGGATGACGCTGATCTTTGTGAATCATCAGCGTTTATCAGCGGATGATCTGCCCAAGGCTGAGCAGTTACAGGAGGAGGATGTAGGGATGGGTGGATTCACTCTCTGCCTGAATACCAGCACCATTCAGCCTGCGGATGTGCTGGCGAAGATCGACGCGGCCGCGGCGGCCGGCTTCGACGGCGTCGAGCTGTGGGTAGATGATCTGGATGCTCTTGTGTCAGGCGGCGGGACGCTGGATGCGGTTCGTTCGGCGCTGGAGTCGCATGGGCTCTCCGCGTGTTCGATGATAGCGGTGCATGATTGGGGGAGCACTCAGGGTGAGGCGTTCACCAGGGCGTGGCAGGAGGCCGAGCGGCGCATTGAGATAGCGGCGGCGTTGGGGGCTCCTGTCATCGTGGCCACGCCGCCAAACGGCCAGGTGGACCTCTCCCTGCTCGCCGAGCGATATGCCAAGCTGGTAGAGCTGGGGCGAGGACATGGAGTGCGTGTCGCCTTCGAGTTCCTGGGTTTTCTAGAGCAGGTAAATAACTTGCCATTGGCCTGGGAGATCGTGCAACGGGCAGGCGACCCGGATGGGTGTCTGACCGTGGATCTGTTCCATATCTATCGGAGCGGCCGTCCTATAGATGATCTGCGAGAGGTGCCGGTGGAACGCATTGGGATCGTTCACGTGAACGACGTGCCTGGAGGGCGTCCTTACCAGGAGCTGACCGATGCAGACCGTGTTATGCCAGGGGATGGGGTTGGCCCCGTGCGAGAGATGCTCTCCATTTTGCAGGAGAAGGGATACAAAGGCTCCGTCTCGCTGGAGCTGTTTAATCAAGACTACTGGAAGCAGCAGCCTGTTGATGTGGCGCGTTTGGGCATAGAGAAGCTACGTTCTATCTTACCGGAGGGGTGAACGATGCTCACTGTTGAGGGATGTCGCTCACGTCAGGAGCGCATGTGGAGCCGGTTGAGAGGAGACGTAGACGTAGCCATTATCACAACCCCGTGGCATATCTATTACCTGGCGAACTGTTATGTCTCCCCAAATACTTTAAATAGCCCAAGTAGCAGCTTCCTGGTAATGATGCGGGATGGGGGAGCTCTTCTGTTCGCCGATAACTGGGTTGCACGGTCGGCCGGGGATGCCTGTGTGGATGGGATGCTGACGTATACATGGTACGATGGACGACATCCGGGCCGCGATCGACATGCTGGAGTAGCCCGTGAGGTGACGGAATGGTTACGACAGGCGCGGCCGCGCCGCGTGGCGGTGGAGCCCCACCATTTGCCCTGGTCCGTTGGCGAGGCCCTGCGGGAGATAGGGGTCGAGATGGTGGATGTGACACCCGTCTTGCGCTCGATGCGGTTGCGAAAGGACCCCGACGAGCTGGCGCTTATTCGGCGCGCTGTGCAGGCGGCCGTAGCTGGACACGCGGCTGCCTGGGCTGCGGTTCAACCGGATGTGAGCGAGCTGGACGTGTACGCCGCGGTGCACGCCGCCGCGGTCAAAGCCGCGGGGGGCGTGTTGACGATGTTGGGGGACTTCGCATCGGGGGGGCGGTCGGGTGGCCCACCCACCGATCGAATCTTGCAGCCGGGT
>JAGHDS010000008.1 GCA_021159845.1 Anaerolineae bacterium | reverse complement strand
GTTCAGGTATAGCTCGGGGGCACCGTATTCCTTCTCCAGTACCCGGGCGACCTCTTTCAGCGATGACCGATCGGCCGCGGATAGGTGGGTACCCCCAAATATCGCCACGATCTTCTGTCCGAACACACGGCGAACGTGGGCTAACGTGTTCAGAAGCCCGGCGTGGCAGCACCCGCAGATCACGACCAACCCGCTGGCCACGTTCAGTACGACCGATTGGTCATCCCGATACGGGTCCGGGAGCCAACCGCTATCCCCTTTAACGACGTGATGCTTACTCCGCCCCTCGGGGTACGGGCGCTCCGCGATCTCCCCAGTCGACCAGACGCCGGGCAGCATCTCCGCCGGCGCTGAGGTGAGCCGTAAGTCGGCCCTTCGAGCCAGGTCCTCTCGCGATAACTCCATGCCGATGGAGTGTTCCCCATCACGCAGGCTGTACCGCGGCGTGAAGATGTCCGGATGGGCGTATAGAGGGACACCTGGACGGCGGGATAGGAAGGCATTCAGCCCACCCGTATGGTCATAGTGAGCATGGCTGAGCAACAGCGCGTTCACTCGCGCCAGGTCCAGGCCCAGGTTGTCCGCATTATGGAGCAGCACATCCCCGCTCTGTCCGGTGTCTAGCAGGGCGACGCCAGCATCCGTCTCGATCCAGAAGCTCAGTCCATGCTCTCCCCATAAGGTGGAGCTTCTCTTGACCGCGTTATCTACCAGACAGACGATCTGAATCATGCACGCCTCCCGCCACTATCCGACAAGTGCATCTTATGATCTGGCCTTCGACGCGGCAGAGCGACGCAGCACTGCCCACGCGGCTACTCCCTGCTGCCAGCTTAGGCCAAGCAACACGGTCATGATGATCGCTGAACTCACGCACCAGGCACAGGTCGCCCCAATGACGAAGGGCTCCAGGAAGGTCAGGTAAATGGAAAATAGCGTGCCGAAGGCTGTGAAGGCGAAGAGCGCCAGCCGGCCTTGGGCTGCCACAGCCCCCTCCCCCCAGCGCCCTACAGCCCACGCGATGAGGATGGCGATATAGCCAGCCATGCCTAAAAGTCCAACGGGGAGGACGCCAAACAGACGTGCGTAGGGGCTCTCCTGCACCGTGTTGCAATCTCCAATGGGCCCACACACAGCCGTGACCCGCGTGAGCTCGATGTAGCTCAGGTAAGCGGCTACGATCAACCCGGCCACGGCGAGGATCGGCACGAGCCAATCGGCCTGCGGAGATCCAAGGGCAAGGTGTCCTCCCCTTCGTACCTCTTGCCACGCCCGCGCCCCAACCCAGATAACGTAGAAGATCATACCTACCAACACAACGATGGCCATCGCGTTGCCACCAGGGTCCTGGGCCAGACGCTCCCGGATCGATACGTGGGTGGCGGCTGCCCCCGTTGTCGGCTCCGCAGGTGGCTCGAAGCCGGGGATATCAGGCCATCCAATGCCTCCGGCCGATAGCCCTTCAGCGATCAGCTTGGGAAAGTGATTGGGGATCTCCCAGTCCCCCACGAGCACCTGGTCGCCCACGATGAGCGTGGGAACTCCTCGTCGCCGGGGTGGAATGCGATATCGATCAACGGCCGCGTTGTAGAGCTCCTGGCCTTTCGGCTCAGCCACGTTAATCTCCGCGATCTGCAGCTGATCCCCGTACTCATCCTGCAAGGGTGGCAGGACCTCCGTCATCACCCGGTGACAGTGAGGGCAGGTTGGCGAAAAGAACAGGACAGCGTGGACAACCGGTTTAGCCGCGATGGCGGGAAGGATGGCTCCCAACGCCAACCACACGGACAGCAACGGTGCACTGAGTAGCCTCATCAACATCCCCCCTCATGCGCAAAAGGCAAAAGCCCTCGCTACAACGAAGTTCCGAAATGCCCCCCGGTCACACCTTCTATGAAGCGTTTATCATCCGGGATCAGAACGACAGCAAAGGCGAACATCACTGACCTTGTAGCTCTTTCAGGATCTGTTCTGCCTTAACTTTCGCCTGCGGATCTTGTCCCGGTCCAATCTCCAGGAAGTGCTGGAAATTGGCGATCGCTACCTCCTTTTGGCCTTCTAATTTCGCTAACATGCCCAGGCCAAAATAGACTTCAGGCATATCGGGATTCAAGCTTTTTGCCTTCTCGAAGGCCTGGTGGGCAGCGCTGAGATTCCCTTTTTGGAGTTGAGCCGCGCCCAACAGGTAATGAAGGGCAGCGTCATCTGGTGCCGCTTTCAGGCCAGACTGGAACTGAGCGATGGCGTCGTCCAGCCGTCCCATCTGATAGTACACGACCCCCAGATTCGAATGCGCGTCGGCATCATCCGGAGCCAGCGACAGCACCTTTTGATAGGCCTGCGCAGCTCGCTCCAGATTGCCCTGCTTCACATATGCGTTGCCTAGCAAGAAGTTCGCATCCCGGTTGTCCGGCGCCATCTGGACGGCGATTTCAAGCTGTTGAATCGCCCGATTCACATCACCAGCGGTCAGGGCCTCCTTGCCGGCATTGATGTACGTTTGCGGATCACCCGTTGGATGCGACAGCGCGGTATGCCTCTCACCGCGTAGCACGACGGCCAAAGCCAACAAGATCACAGCTCCCCCCACCAACAAGGCAAGGGGTACCCAGCGCGGGCGTGTGGTGCTTGTGAAGGCTGGGCTCTCTCCGGGGGCAGGTTCTTCGGGCATAGGTTCACCCCTGCTTGTACTCCAGGACGACAACCTGGGTTTCATCTGGCAGATTGGTGGCAGTAACGGTAAGGGAAGGCTGAGGTTCGGCGCTGCTGACGCCCATTGCGCGCAGGAACTTATCGAGCTTATCCAGTTGGCGAGAGCAGGTGGGGGTTTGATAATGCATAGGGATGACAATCCTGGGCTCGATCTGGCTGACGACTTCAGCTGCCCGGCTGGCATCCAGTGTGCGGCCACCCCCGACGGGGATCAGCAGCACACTGACCTCTCCGATGGCCTCCACCTGTTCCTCTGAGAGCAGATGGCCCAGATCCCCCAGGTGACATACGCTTAACCCACCGAGATCAAATAGAAAAACAGTGTTACGCTCTCCTGGCTGGTTACGCTTGCGAGCGTGTCGCGTGGGGATGCCTGTGATGAAGACGCCATGAACCTCATACTCCCCCGGCCCGGTCAGGGCCTTCGGATTCCCCTTGATCAAGCCAACAGCGGAATGCCCTGGGGATTGGTGACTACTCGTGACCACATCTGCTCGTAACCGGGGGAGCACATATCCCAGGCTTTTATCATAGGGGTCAGTGACAATCACAACCCCTTTTTCACGTAAACGGAAACAGGCGTGACCATACCATGTGATTTCCAATAACCCCTCCTTCGTCCAGCGATGACAAATGCCTTTTTATTGATCCGCATTATACTCGAAACCAAAAGGCGGGGCAATCCTGTTGCATCGCCCCGCCCTATCCCGATATGTTGAGTATGAGCTGCCTGCTACATCGAGGGTTATTCATATGGCTTCCCACTCACTCCGATCAAATCATCCCCGAAATCAGATACTCCCTTCACCCCACCGCAGGGGGCCCCCCAGCCTTACTTAGGCCATCGGCCAGTTGCTCACCAAATCGCTGGATGATCTGCCGTAGTCCAAAATCGTCCGTGAGTTTGTAGACCCTCTTGCCAGCCACCTCTTTGACCTCTAACAGTCCCAACAACACCAGATCCTCTAATTCCGCCCGGATCACACGCTGCCGACGGCCTGCCCATCGAGCGATATCCTGAACGGTCGACTCGGCTTCAGGGTTCTGAGAAAAATATGCGACGATATCCCACCGCACCATATTATCGGCAAACCGCCGGACGAAGGTCAACAGGGCGATGTCGAGAGCCTGGCCTCCTACTTTCGGCTGAGACGAGTTGCTGACTGATGATGCCAATCCTGCCCCTAACATATGCCACCGCTCCTCGTGAAAGATGTGTGGACAAAGTGATGCACGAGTTATCTGATATTACTTTAGTCCCCCCCATGCGACAGGACAATAGTACCCGCCAGCCAAATCGCCTCGAAACAGTAAGGTACCTTGGTACACATCAGGCGCGACAGAGTGTACCATTGTAGAACGCTTCTTGCCTACCCAGTATTCATTTACAGGAC